>CAIKAA010000279.1 GCA_903825275.1 uncultured Fibrobacterota bacterium
CGTTCAGAAAGCTTGCCGAGTCCCTGATGCTGAGATTGATCTTCCCTGTAGGAGTGGTCGGGACGGTTAGGATAGGCTTGAACGTCGCATTTCCGGTGGGAATGATTTTGAACGGAGTCGGTCCCTTGGGAGTCCAATAAGGACTTCCGATGGAACTGGAGGCATATCCATCGGTACAGCGTGCCAACAGTTGCTGGTTGGCACCGAGCTGCGAAACCAAGCTGAATTTGTTGTTGCCGTTGGATTGGGTGTTGGACCCATTCAGAATGGGTGTTTTGCCATCGGTGGTCCAAATGGGCCAAGTGCCCTCATCGGTACACTTCAAGGTTGGTGTATAGGTGCCAGTGGATGGATCGATCCCCGGCGAGGCGATGGTCTTGATCTCGATGCCTCCGGTGCCCACGGTTGTCGATGGGGCATCCCCGGCGGGAACATCGCCGCGCGAACTCCAGACGACCAATTTATTGGAATCCAAACCTGAAATTCGGAAATACAATTGCCCTGAGGGGATGTCTTTGATCCCAACTTTTTTAGCCGACCACAAGGCCTCTTGGATTCGGTAGAACGAATTGCCCGAAGGACTGGACGTTGAATTTTTGAGGTCATAATCGGCGACCTCCAAGCGGATCATCGAAACCGTTGGAGCGTCTACCAATCGCGGCGCGAAGTTGCGCGTTTGGGGTGTGCTGTCCAAGCCTTTCTGTTGGTCAAGGTCACAGCTGGCAATCAGGAGCAGAAGGGGAATGGCAAATCCGGCGATGCGTTTTTGGTTCATGGAAACGCTCCTAATTCCAGGTGACTTCAAAGGAACGGCCGTTGTTGGAGCCGTTGTTGGAGTTGTTGTTCTGGTCATTTTTTTGGGTCAAGTACCAAGCCGCTCCGCCGCCGCCGCCGGTGAGCAACAATCCCGCAAACAGCCACCAACCCCAGTGACTGTTCGATTCTTTGATGCGGAACTTGCGCTGGAAATAGACCTGGCTTGATCCGGAGGCTTTCTCATTGTCTTCCGCAGCCACCTTGAGGATGTAGGTCCCCGAATCCAGGGTGGCTGGAAACCGCAACATGGTGCTGCCGTTAGCCAGCAAACCACGCACAGGTTTCATGTCTTTGACAAGGACAGAATCTGGCTTGTCCGAACGAGCGATGGTGAAATGGATGGCGGCCAAAGCCTTGTCGTCGGACGCCTGCCAGACAACCATCATGGAATCCGACCAGACCTCGGAAGGCGGCGGCGCCGAAAATTGGGCGGTGGGAGCAACGTTGACGGGTTTCATCTCGAGTGATTTTCCCAAAAGTTCCAAGGCGACTTGGGGGGCAAGGGTCGTGAGGATCTGGTCGATTTCCCCCTGGGCTTGGCGCGAGGAGGATTTGACAACCTCTCCGGTGGCGACATTCACCATGCGGGCGCTGACCACGTAGGTTTTGCCGATGTGACCCACCGAACCCACCACCATGCGGTCGATTCCCAAAATTTGTCCGACCTCGACGGCGCAATCGGTTCCCGAACAGGCGCCCGATTTTTGGAAGCCTTGCTCGGAAAGGATCTTGTCCATCTGCGATCGTTCCATCAAGCGGACCTCGCCAGATTTTGTCAATTCCGCCGCAACCGCTTCACCCAAGATCTGGGCTTCGTCCAATCCCACCTGTCGGGCTTCAAACGACATGACCGCAACCAATGGTTTGGCCATCGAGCCGGGTTTTGAAACTGCAGCGGAATTCGTTGGTTTTGCGGGGCTGGATGCGACTGCCGAGTTGGGTGCTGCGGGTGCAGGGTCGCTGGGAGCTTGCCCCAAGAGGCCTGCGGCCATTGCGGCGATCAAGGCGATGACGCCTCGTAATCTGTTCACTAGGAGCCTCCGGTGAGGTAAGTGGTAGAGAAGATTGTACCACTTACGTACCGGTTGGCGCTATGACTGTGATCACGTCTGGTAAGGCAACGTTCGTTCCAACCGAACCCAAGTGAGGGGAACGGGTTGGCTCGAGTTTCGATCTAGCGGATCAGATGTGTTTCTTCAAAAGATGGCGGTTGGCGTAGAAATATTCCACTCCCGAAGCCACGGTCACCATCGCCACGATCCACATCAAGATGCGCGGAGCCATGCGGAAGAACAGATCCCACCACGCCCAAACGATGTGCATGTCACGAAGGATTCCATCGAAACAAGCAAAGGTCAAGATGGCGAGGATGGCTCCGATTTGGATGGCGGTTTTCCACTTCCCGGAGCGACGAGCGGAGATCACTTCCCCTTCGGCGGCAGCCAGGGTCCGCAAAGTTTCCACCGCGCTCTCGCGATAGAAAATGAGCGCGACAATGGTGACCGATGCCCACCCAGTTCCCAAAAAGCAAAGGAATGTGGTCATGGTGGAAATCTTGTCCGACCAAGGATCCAAATACTTCCCCAAAGTCGTCACTTCCCCCCATTTTCGGGCCAAATATCCATCGAGCCAATCGCTGATGGCCGAAGCTAGGGCGATCAAGAGAGCGGTCACTTGGAAGACCAGATGGTTGTTGGAAAAATCCGTGTCGCTATCGTAGAAGAATACCGCGATGAAAACGGGGGCCAAGACGATCCGAGAAAGGGTGATTTGGGTGGCCATGGTGATGTGGCTTCGGGCATTGGGATGACGAAGGTGCCGGATCATCCAGGTGCCGGAACTGACCCCGCACAAGATGAGGGAAACCCCGGTAGAAATCGCGGCCCAAGGATGGGCTTCGATGGTATGCAACAGCACGGTGGCATAAATCCCCCAATGCGCGAAGTATTGCCAAATGTCGCGGCGCACGGGGGGGAGCCGCAAGCGTTGCCGCGAAAGAATGACGACCAATCCGATGATGTAGCGGGCCAAAAGGGCGATGGCCAAAGTCGTTAGAAGCGTGGGGAATGGCTCCCATTCGTCGCCCCAAAGTCGTTGGGCCAAAAACCATAAGGACAAAAGCAGGAATCCGCGCTCAAAACCTCCTGCCCAGATTTGCAAGGTTTCTTCGTCTCGCCATTTCTGGTCAAACCAACCCAAAATGGCGCCGCCCACGAAAAGGCCCGCCACCAGGCCTGCCGCCTCGTAGTCTCCGTGGAAAGGAATCAGGAACAGGATGGGAACCCAAAGGCCAAATAGGATGGTCTGGGCCCAAGAGAACCATTTTGGACGAACCACGGGAAGATCGAATTGGGTCATTTCCGGCTCTCCAAAAGCGACTGGGCATGGGCTTGGACGGCCGCATCATCGGGCCTTCCCAACATGCGTGCCAGTTCCCCGACCCGGTCCTTCCGATCGAGCTTGCTGACTTCGGACAGGGTACGGCCGTCGTGGGTGCGTTTGGCGATGGAGAGATGGTGATCCGCCCCGGCGGCCACTTGGTGCAGATGGGTGATCGCGATCACCTGGCGTCCTTGGGCCAGATCGCGCAACGCGTCGCAAACCTTGTGGGCCACGGTTCCCGACAACCCCGCGTCGACCTCGTCGAACACCAACAACGGAACCGGGTCGGAATCGGCAAGGCAGCTCTCGATGGCCAGCATGATTCGGGACGCTTCCCCTCCCGACGCCACTTCGGCCAGATCGCGCCAACCTTCGCCTGGGTTGGGACAGAGCTCGAAGACAACGCGCCAAATTCCGTCCAAGCCAGGTTCGGCCAATTCCTCCAAACGGGTTCGAAACGCAGCCCCGATCATGCCCAATTCCTGCAGACCACGGGTCACCCGGTCGTCGAGATTTTTGGCCGCGGTTCGTTGGTGATCCCCCAAAACGCTGCCGATGGAGACGGACTCGGTGCGTGCGCGAGTGGCCTGAAGATCGAGCTGGTCGGCTTCGGCTTGGCCATCATCGGCTTGGCGAAGCTGCGCCACCAACTTGTCGCGCAGCTCAAGGAGTTCGGCAAAATCTGTCTTGTGTCTTGATTTCAGCTTTTGGATCTTGGAAAGCCGCGCATTCAGCTTGTCCAGCTCGACTGGATCTGCTTCGTCCGGAATCTCGTACCCTTCCGCCAAGCTGGCCGCCTCGGAA
>CAIKAA010000280.1 GCA_903825275.1 uncultured Fibrobacterota bacterium
CGGTTTTGGGAGCAGGGACCATCGCAATGGTTTCTGCAGGAGTCGACAGGGGAGCCGGGGGAACCAAGGCGGCTTCGATAGGAGTTCCTCGGGGGATATTGGTCGATTCCTTGGGGCCTCCCAGGAAATAAATCCCCAAACCTGCCAGCGCCACAATGGCCAGTACGACCAAGGCGATCCAAAGGGGTTTTCGACTGGGTCCGGATCCCTCATCGTTCAAATCCAAAAAGGGTGCTTGGGGACTGCCTCCTGAGGTGACCTTGCGTCGAGAGGTCTTATTTTCCATCCACGCCGTCCCACCCACCGCAGGGGGGCGTTCTTTCCTTCCCGGAACCGAGGTGGATCGATCCAGTTGCTTGGCTTGGCCCGCGGCGCTGAGCCAGGTTTCCACGCCAAACGGATCGGCCAAAGTTGGCTTGGGAAGAACCTCTTCATTTTGGGCGATCGCGCCCGTGGTCGAGGGGGTGATCCATTGCTCGAAGCCCACATTTCCCGGTTTTGGCAAGGTTTCCGAAGGGGAGGGGACAAGGATCGGATGGATTGGGTTTTGGGACGATTCCGCCCGTTTTTCTCGGGTGGGTCCATCCAAGGTTGGCGTTGCCTGGGACAGGTTTGGGGTGATCCAGTGATCGATGCCCGAATTCTCGGGGCCCACAGCTTTGTTTGGGGGTTTGGCGAGACCCGGGGCGTTTTCCCGCGAGGAGCGCGGAGAGGAGCTTGGGCTTGGATTGGATTCGAGAGCCGAAATCGGTTTGGGGGTGGCTCTCGGTGTGATCCAATCGAGGGAGGATCCGTCTGGCTTGGGTACCAAGCCAGTTTTTCTGGGTTCGACCAAACCTTTGCCCGAGGCGTTGCCGGAAGCACTGGGTCCGTACCAGGTTTCCAAGGGGTTTGGTTCTGGTTTGGTTGGAGCCAAAGGCCCAAGGCCAACCGCAGGAGGTGATGGTTCGGATGGGGACGAGGAAACCGGGGGACCCACAAATTTGGGGTTGGATCCGAGTGTGGTCGTCGGCCTGGGTGACGGAAGGGCTGTGGGAACAGGATTGGGCAAGACCGCTGGAGGGGCCAAGCCGTCGGGCGTGATCCAGGGAGAGCTTTTGAAGACTGGAGAAGGAGGGACGTCCTGAGAGGGTAGAATGGTGGGGATGGGAGTTTTGGCCGCCGTTTGAAGGCGAGGTGGGGGTGGCGCCGTCAGGGTGGCCGTTGGAGTTCCATGATCCAGGGGAGAGGGTTGGTTCAGCCAAGGCGAGGCGGGAGAGTTTTGGGGCGGCGGCGCGACTACTTGAAGGGGAGGCGGCAAAGGGGTCGGAGCCAAAACATTCCAGCGAGGTGGGGGCACCGTGGGTGCCTGGGGGGCTTCATGTTGAAGTCCCTTCGATTCATCCCATTTCAATCCGGAGGGAAATTGGGAGGGCGGTTCTTCGGAAGGGGGTTCGGCAACAGATGGCACTTTGGGAAGAAAACTAGAACTGCCTGCCCCGACGCCATCACCGAGCTTCGTGGAAGTTTTGCCTTGTTCCTTTTGGGCGTTCAGGTTCAGGAGCCATGCATCCGTGGTCAAGCCACCGTTTGGGGCGTCGTCGGGAACCTGAAAGACGGAAGCCGGGGAAGGAGCGGGGGCAACGGGACGAACAATGGGTTGTGTGGCCCGTCCCATTTCTGGTTGTTCGAACGCCGACGACTCGCGGGACAAGGTTCGCAGGGTGGAGGAATCTCCCGCTACAGAATTCAAAGGTGGCGGAAGGGGCGGTTCTTGGGGGGAACCCTCCTGATCTTGGCCGCGCCCACCGCGCCGACGAGGCTTGACCTCGACCCGTGACCCGACCCTTCGGCGTGGGCTTCTTTGGCTGGAACTGGCCGCATCGCGTAGTTCGCTCTGGCCTCGGGGAGTGTGGGAAACCGCCGAAATCATTTGTGAAGCGGTGGCTTGGGACAACAGTTCGGCAGGACGTGTCCAGGCTGACGATTGCCTCATGAGCTCGCGGGAATCGCTGAGAAGTTCCGCCTCGGACCGGTACAGGCGCATGATGTTTTCGAGGCCTGCTCGTACCAATATGTCGTAAACTTTTGGGTGGGGAACCAGAATTCCCATCCGCCCGCTGCTTTCCAGCATACGTCGGTTTAGGGCGACCAAGGCGTTGATGGAGTCAGAGTAGAGGTAATCGACTCCACCAAGGTCGATCACAATCCGCCGGGAGCCCTTCTCGACGAGTCGGAGGGTTTCCTGACGGAGGCGGCCTGCATCAAAAACTTGATCGGCCACTAGCTGGACGGAAAGAACCTCGAAAACTCCGATCGTGCGAGTTTCGAACCTCATTTTCCTGTCCTATGCGCCCGGCGGGGTTCGAACCCACAACCTTCGGCTTCGGAGGCCGACGCGCTATCCAATTGCGCCACGAGCGCGGGAGTTGGGGAAACATAACAACACTTGTCGCTCATTCCCACTGTCCTTTCTCGTGATTTCCCAGTTGAACTTGTTTTGCCGTCACTTTTTGTCCTAGGAGCCGTTGGGCAGATGTTGAAAACCAATTGGGATCATCGGTGGTCGCGTAGTTATGTTGGCCTTGGCGCCCTAGCCGTGCATCCATTTCGGGATGCCTGTTTAGCCAATCGGCAAGTCGATCGGCTACCAACCCGCCTTGGGCGAGGATCTCGATCTCGGATCCCACGATGCGTTGGATTCCAGCTAGAAGCAAAGGGTAATGCGTACAACCTAACAAGATTCTGCGCGGTCGTTCCACCGCTTGCATCAATGGATCGAGATATCTGTGAAGGAACCATTCCGTGCCTATCCCGTCCAATTCGCCCGCTTCCACCAAAGGCACCCACAAGGGGCAGGCTTGTTGGACCAATCGCAACCGAGGGGCCAGTTTACGCAGTTCGATCCCAAACGAATCGGAGGAGATGGTGGTTTCGGTGCCCAATACCGCTACCAGCCCCTCGACAAGTGATGGTTTGGTCGTTCCCGGGATCGCCCCCGGAGGCAAACCCGCCAGCGCTTCCACCGACGGTCGAACCACGCCCAAGACGCGGCGATCGGGACGGTGGTGGGGAATGTGTCTTTGTTGGATCGTCCGCAAGGCTCGCGCAGAAGCCGTGTTGCATGCCAAGACGACCAACGGGCACCCCTGGTCGAAGAGCCATTCCACGGCTTCCAGGGTGAATTGGTACACAACTTCGGGGCTCCGAGCCCCGTAAGGCGCCCGGGCATTGTCTGCCAAATAGAGAAAATCATGGTGAGGCAGTCGCTCTGTCAGCGCTCCCAGTACCGTCAGACCTCCAAAGCCCGAATCGAAGACCCCAATCATGGAGTCAATGTAGACCGGAAGTGAGGATTTGGCCTCGGATTGGATCTTCGAACTTTGTAAGATGAACCGGTGCTCCTACTCATGAACCTCCTCGCCCTTTTTTCGGCCCAAGTACGGTACTGCGCCTTGCCTTACCTCCCGACCAATTTGAACCGTTCCGAGCTCAGGGCGTCCAATCTGGCGGCCCGTCAGATGGCTTCGACGCTTCGCTCCTACCAAACCGAACACTTTGTGATCTGGTGGTCCCTGGACGATCCGGTTCATAAAATCCTCTCGGGCAGCGACCAAGTGCTTCCGGGTGACAGCATTCCCGAGATGGTGCGCGTCTGCAGCGCGGCGTTGGAAATGGCTTGGAAGACCTATGTCGACAGCCTCCACTACCTCCCTCCGATGGCGGCTTCGCAAAGCTTCCTGTGGGCACAAACCGTACCGGCGGGGAAGTATCCTGTGGAAATTTGCAACATCGCGAATGCCTTGTCCGATACCATAAACAAGTATTTCGGAGTCGCCTATCCCGACGATGGTCTGGGACATAGCATGCTGATGTTGGCCTCGAATCTCACCAGTTTCGGTGACCATCCGTTTCACCATCGCGACCTCGACGGCACCCTTGTGGGGATGAATTATGCGACCCAATGGCGCGAACCGATGCGGGCGACCTGCGCCCACGAATTGTTTCATGCGGTTCAGTTCAACTATGAACGGGCCCTCAAAGCCCATGGCTTTTTCGAGGCCTCCGCAGTGGCCATGGAAAGCCGCTTGGTTCCCGAGAGCAAAGATTATCTCCAATTCTGTTCCTCCTTGGTCGAATTGCAAAACCAAGTTCCCTTTCCCGCCGGAATCGCTGACGACGCCTACCCCGAAGGTTGGCAAGTCCGGTCGATGATGACCGACCTGGGGCCCAATGTGGTCAAGGCCTTGTGGGAGTCGCGCAAAGCGACCCTTGCGAATTCGCCGCCCTTCCTTTCCACCCTGCGACAAGTTTTGCCGCAATTCCCCTTTCGGGGAAGTTTTGACACCCAATTGGTGCGACATTCCATGCGGGTGGCCTTGACGGGCAAGCGATCGGATTGGCACCCGACGGAAATGTTTCTGTTTCCCGATGCGGCCTATTTTCCCCCGCTTACCGGAAGTTTACCCCACAAAACCACCGCCACCGCCTTGCCGCTCGCTTTGGGCGGAATCCAAGTGATTTTGGACACCGTCGCCCCCACCGAAGACCGGGTCTTTGTCTGGATTCCCGACGAAGGGGTTTTGATGGGCCACGCGACTTCATCCCCAAATCAATCCCATGTTGCCTGGCTGGATGGCTCGGTGCGGGTTGCAAAGGCCGATGCCCCCCGATCGGTCTGGACCTTCGCCAATCCGGGCAATCCTCCCGCTTTGCGAGCGTTCGCACATAGCGATTCCTCCCTTTCGCATTACGCCATGATCGCTGCCGGGCCCAGGATTGCCGCCCACGCGGGCCAAGCCTGGTCGTGGACGTCCACAGAGGGACTGGTTCTTTCCGGAGCCTCTCGAAGCGAGGCCCAAACCACGCCCTTGTTGCACTTGGACGTCTGGCGACCTTGGTCCGCAAAAGATCCTTTTGGGGCCTCGGTTGCCAACTCTTCCCAAGGTCATGTCCTGGTGCTGGAAGACGCGGATCGCCTGCTTTCCCTTTCCAGCGCGACCTTGCGCATGAATGGAATTTTGGTGAACAGCGCCTATGGGGGAACTGGTGACGGAATTTGGCGACCATTGGCGGTTTCCCAATCCGGAAACTCCAGCGTGATCTCCCTGGGCGAACTCGACCTCGCCCATCCCTTGCGGATTTTGGCCAGTAGCGGCAATGCCCCGGGCGCAGCTTCCCTTGGGCCTCGCCCCAATCCCTCTCGGCAGGGAGCACCCGTATGGTTTCCCATTTCTGGAGCGACGGGACAAGAACGTCTCGATATTTTGGCCGCCGACGGCGGGCTGGTGCGCGAATTGTTCCCGCAGCCAGGACAACATGAAATTGTGTGGGATTTGCGCAATCGGGAGAACCGAATGGTTCGGCCCGGAGTCTACTGGTACGTTTGGAGCGGCTCGATTGGTTCGAACCGAGGGAGATTGCTGGTCGCGGATTAGACTGGAGAGATCCCTTTCCTTGACCAAATTTCGGTACCGAGATTCTACCATGTAGGGTGTGATCACCCTATTGGCTATCCTTGCCGTTGTTTCCTCGGACGTCAGGCGTTGCGCCTTGCCGTACCTTACTGGACTTGACCGCCCCCAGCCGACGGTGCCCTCTGCCGCCCCCAGGGTTTTGGCGACCAACTTGCAAGTCTTCCAAACCGAACATTTCGCGTTCTGGTGGTCGGTCGATCCTTCGGGGACCCATCGGATCATCGGGGATCCAGCCAAAATCCTCGTGGGCGACAGCGTGCCAGAAATTGTCCGTGTCAGTTCCAATGCTTTGGAAAAGGCCTGGAAGACCTATGTCGACAGCCTCCATTACCTTCCCCCGATTCCGTCCGCCCAAAGTTATTTGTGGAATCAAGTTTCACCTGCGGGAAAATACCCGGTGGAATTATGCAACGTCGGAACGGCATTGAACGATTACCAAAATTATTACGGAGTCGCGGTTCCCAATGGGGCCTCGGGTCAAAGCAATCTGATGCTGGCCTCCAATCTCGTCAGTTTTGGAGACCATGTGTTTTACACCCGCGACCTCGACGGCGCCAAGGTGGAAATGAATTACGCGACCCAATGGCGCGAAGCCATCAAGGCTACCTGCGTCCATGAGCTGTTCCACGCCGTCCAGTTCAATTACGAAACGAATATCGGCGCCCATGGATTTTTCGAGGCTTCGGCGGTCGCCATGGAAACCCGCCTGGTGCCGGAGAGTTACGACTACCTCCAATTCTGCCCGGCATTGGCAAAGCTGGATCAGCAAACGCCCTTCCCCACTGGCCTGAGCGGCGACGCCTACCCAGGGGGCTGGCAGGTTCGATCGATGATGGACGATCTCGGCGTGGAGGTGGTCAAAGCCCTTTGGGAATCTCGCCAAGCCACCCATTCGAATCCTCCGTCCTTCTTGACGACCCTACGACAAATTTTGCCACAGGCGCCCTTCCACGGGAGTTTTGACACCCAATTGGTGCGCCATTCCGTGCGGGTGGCCTTGACCGGACGGAGGTCGGTTTGGCATCCGTCGGAACTTTCGACGTTTCCCGACGCCGATCAGTTTCCAACCCTTTCCGGCGGATTGTGGCGTCCCGATTTGTTGACCCCCCTGCCGTTGGCGTTGGGGGGCATTCAAGTGGTGATCGATACTTTGGCCTACATCCAAGACCGCATCTTTGTTTGGGTTCCCGATGAGGGGGTCTTGATGGCCTACATCAGCAATTCGCAAGACATGGTGCAGGTGTCTTGGCACAAGGGTTCCGTCCGAGTTCCCGCAACGGTGGGGCATCGCTCCATTTGGACTCTTGCCAATCCCGGGAACCCCAGAGCGCTATGGAGCGCCGCCCACACCGACTCCTCACTGTCGCACTACGCCTTGATCACAGCCAGCCCCCAGGTTTCTGTCCAAGATGGACAAATATTGTCGTGGACCAGTGGCGACGGCTTTACGCTCTCGGGAAAATCACTGACACAGGGCGGGGTCACCCCGATGTTGCACCTTGACGTCTGGCACCCTTTGGCCGCCAAGGATCCCTTTGCCGCCAGGGTGGCCAACGGGGCCCGTGGGCACAGTTTGATTTTGGAAGACGCGGACCATCGCTTGTCGTTGACCGACGCGAACTTGCGGCTGAATGGCCTTTCGGTGGGCAAGGCTTATTTCGGCAGTGGCGACGGAAATTGGCAAGCCTTGGGGGTAACCCAAACCGCGGGAGCCAGCGTCCTCGAGCTCGGGACCTTGGATCTTTCCAATCCCCTTCGGATTTTGGTGGATAGCGCGGATCCCCTGAATGTCCATCCTTCGGTGCGGCGATCAGGCCCATCCCTGCTGGGTGGGGTCGTGCGATTCCCCACCGGGATAGGTGGAACCGATCAGTTGGAGATTTTTACGGTCAACGGAGGTTTGGTGCGCGAGTTAAAGGCTCAAGCGGGGCAATCCGAGGTGGTTTGGGACCTGCGTAACCGCCACAACCAGTTGGTGAAGCCTGGGGTGTATTGGTATGTCTGGCGCGGGACGGCTGGACCGAGACCTGGGCAGTTCCTGATTGCCCGGTGAACCTACGCCCCCATCACCGTGACGTAGCCGTTTTTTGTTTGGACGATCTGCCAGGTCCGCGGTTTGCAAAACCTCCCCGCAGTTGGCGCAGGAAGCTGATCATCGCGGGACCTTCGAGGGTGTCAACTTCGTCGAAGAGAACGATCAGCGGCATGGGAGCGCAAAGGGCTGCCCATTCGCGGAGGGTATCGGTGAGGATGCTGGTTGGACTCGAGTCCACAAGCCGCGGCGGAACAGGCACCTCGAAATCGTGGGCTTAGTGGCGGATGGCCTCGCAAATGGCAGGTAAGGATTTTTCCACTTCGGCGATCCCTTGGCACCTCTCGACAGAGACATAGCACGCGACGGCCTTCCCTGACTCGTTCAATTCCCGCATCCAGGTTTGGAGGAAGGTGGTTTTCCCGGTTTGACGCGGGGCGTGGAGGATCCAGAAAAGTTCGTCCCTCAGGTAGCGGTCGAGATTGCTTTGGCGCAGCCGTGCATTGGGCGGCAGAAAGTAATGCCGCTCGGGATAACAAGGCCCCGTGGTGTTGAAGAATCGCGCCATTGGGGGGAAGATTGTCGCCGGACACCCAAAGTGATTCGCGTCCGGACACATATGGAGCGCCCAAAGTGATTCGCATCGGAGGTTGACAAGGGATCCAAGGTGCAGGTAGCACCTTCCCTA
>CAIKAA010000281.1 GCA_903825275.1 uncultured Fibrobacterota bacterium
CGCCGAAGCGCAGGAGGCCGACATCAATCGCGCCGTGGCGGCCGCCCGCGAGGCCTTCGACCATGGCCCGTGGCCGCGCATGAGCCATGCCGAGCGCGCCGTGTTCCTGCGCGCGATCTCGACCAAGATCACCGATCCGATTTATTATTCCGCCTCAGGGACGGTTTGGGTCTACTTGATGGCCTGGAACAAAAGCTCCAATACCTGGGAAGCCGGCGGGATGATTTCGACCATGTACCCCGCCACCGCCGTCACCCATTCCTTCAACATCATTAAACCGAGCGACAGTCTTCCCATGCCCTCGTTGGTTACATCGGCGGGGAAGGTGAATTCCGTGACAGCGACCTATTCCTCCATGGACGCGGATCTTTCGGATTGGCATGTCTGCTACCGATTCTCGACCTGGGCGGATTCCAATTACCAAGGGGTTGCCTTCGCCTCCAATTCCGTCGATCTACAGGTGCCGGGTTCGGGAACCCTCAGGGCCTACCTGATGGCCTGGAGCACTTCGAAAAACAGGTGGCTTTCGGGCCAGGCGCAAACCTTCCAGTACTCGAACGGCTCCAATACGGTGGATTCCTTCGTGATCAAATCGCCGAGCAGTTTGATCGCCCAAACCCCCTCCCTCTCCAGCCAGGTTGCCAACCCGAGTGTTGTGACGGCATCTCTCATGACCAACGACGGAACCCTTTCCAATTGGCATGTCTGCTACCGACTGTCTACATGGGCTGACCAAAACTTCGTGGCCAAGGAATTCCCCGCGTCAAATTCCATCGACCTTCAGGTATCTGGTTCGGGAACCCTTTCCGCCTACCTGATGGCCTGGAATCCTTCGGTGCGCCAGTGGGTTTCAAGCCAGGTGCAAACCTACAGCTATCCCAATGGATCCACGACGGTGGACCCGTTCAACATCCTGCAGCCCAGCAATTCGATCGGGCAAATTCCGACCCTCCTCACTTCGCCCGCAAAGCCGAACATCGTCACAGCTTCCCTAATGACCTCGGACGGAAACCTGACCCATTGGCACGTCTGCTACCAGCTCTCGACTTGGGCCGTCACGAGTTACCAATCGATCGAGATGACAACAAATTCTGTCGACATTTCACTGTCAACATCGGGAACTCTTTCGGCCTACTTCATGGCGTGGAATGTTTCCAAGCGCATGTGGCAATCAGGCCTGGTCCAAAATTTCCTGTTTTCGATGATCTCCGATTCGGTTCGAATCTTGGAGCCCGGCAAAACCCTTCCCCACTTGACCATCACCGCACCACTCAACCTTCCGGACAACATCCAGTTCACCGCCGACCTTTCCAACTACGGAAGTTATTCGAATGTGAATCTGGTGTACCAATTTCTGCCAGGGGGAACCAAAATGATGGTTCCCTGGAACCCCACTGGCAACACCATCTGGAGCAACACCACACCAGGATCCATCGTGGCTTACCTGATGGCCAAACGCGACACCGGATGGGTTGCAGGATATGCGGACACCATCCACTTTCCAGACACCACGGGCTCGGCAACCTTCGTGCTTCCGTTGCCCAACACGCCCATGGGACTGCTTCAGCAAAAACCCAACATCGTTTTCCCGAATACGGGCAGCACTCCTCCTTGGAATGCGACCGTATCGACTCCGAATCCCGAAAATTTTCTCTCCTCCTGGCACGTCGCCTACCGGAGGTCTTCGGATTCTAGCAACTATCTCTCCTTCGATTTGACCGCCTCCCTCTCGATCCCCTTGACCGGCAGCGGCAATTTGGACGCTTATCTGGTCGCCTGGAGTCGACAGAAAAAAGCCTGGGTAAGTGGACCCTTGTTCAGCCAACCCTACTCGGTTGGTAGTTCATCTCCCACCTATGGATTTTCCATCCAATCCCCCGACACGGTGATCCACCTAAAACCCAAGATTGGGATCTCGACCTTTGTCGATACGGTGACCGCTCCCTCCGGGTCGGACCCCGATCTATCCTCTTGGTATGTCGTTTACAAAACCGGACTCGATAGCTTTGGCAGCTACTCGCAGTGGGATTTGATGATGCCGATTCAGATTCCCCTCTCGGGTTCAGGAAATTTGTACGCCTATTTGATGGCGTGGAGCCGTTCGCGGAACAAGTGGGTCTCGGGATCCGTTTTGGTCACTCCCTACAACGCCAACCCAAGCGCCCCGACGCTTCTCGGTGAAGGCGGGCCCTTGGGTTTGCCCAACATCAACCTTCCCCCCACCGTCCCAGGCACACTCCGGTTCAACAATCCCTCTTCAATGGCCAATTACTCCCTTTGGATGGTCGCGTTCCAAACTGCCGATTCAGTGGGTTTCCGGATGATGTCACTGGACTCGGCTTACACTGTCAGCACCCCCGGACCGGTGAAGGCGTACCTGATGGCATGGGACCAAAACATCCACAAATGGGTTTCAGGGTCTGCCAATAACGCAACGGTCACGCGTGCTCCTTCGAAGGACTATCCCCAAATCGTGGGACTCAACAACATGGGTCCGCTGCAAGCCCCGACCATTGTGGGGAAAACCACTCTTCCGCAGTTGGTTACGTTCACCAACAATTCCAATCAGCCGAATTATTCCAATTACCAAATCGTCTACTCCCTGGACTCCATGAAACATTGGACCATGATCCCCGCCGATTCTTTCGTCAAGATCATCCAACCGACCAACATGATCGCCTACCAAGAGGCCTGGAGCACGATGGGAATCTCCTGGGTTTCGGGGCCCTCGACCACCCTCAACCTTCCCACCCTTTCGCCGCCTGTGTTCAAAAACGCCAATGGCGATCCGATCACTTCTTTGGAGGCGGATGGATCGGAGGTTTCCTTCCAAATCACAGGCTCGGGGACGATTTACTACACGACAGAGGCCGTGAACACTCCCAATCCCGGAAATGCCGGTACCCAAACTTGGTTTGTTGGTCAGAATTTGGCCTTCACCAGTGGGGACTCCATGACGGTCCAAGCCATTGCGGCCAACAACGGGAACCTCTCCGCGGTATCGAAACTGGTCATCCGGCGACCCTTTTGGAAGCACCTGGATGCCGCCAAAGCCGGATGCCTGAGGACAGATGGCGCCCTAGTCCTGGCCTGCGGAGACACCCGAGGTCCGTTGCAGTGGGATGCCACCAGCTTGCAATGGGTGGCTTTCGCACCCAACTGGCCAACAGGCCAGGTCAAGGTTTTAGAAATTCTTGGAAAGAAAATTGTCGCCGCGACCACCGCCGGCGAAGTGTGGGTTAACGATCGATCCCTGGCGGGATCGAACTTTGTCCGCATCGGAGCCACAACCCAATTGGTCGGTGTGGGCGGCATGACCATTTTGAACGACACCCTTTGGATTTCGGCCTCGGGAGGGCCGCGCTATTACAACCAGGACCAGGACCTTTGGATGACTCCCGTCTTCGCCCCCATTCCTCCCACGAACACCCTCCCGACCATCACCGGGACCGAGGGCCCGGTTTGGTCCGATGGAACAGATTTGTGGATGGGCTTTGGAACCACCCTTTGGAAATATTCAACGTCCACGACCAGCAACCAAAAAATCTGGGTCAGCATGTTCTCGGGCAACACGATCACCTCCATTGGTCCCGATCCCTTCCTGGCCGGGGGCATGGCCGTGGGAACCACGTATGGGATCTACCAAGTGAATCCCGCCGGTTCGATCAATCCCGGCAGCTTCAACAACATTTACTTCAATGGCCCGGTTGACCAATTTTTTGTCTACAAGAAGATCGTTTATGCCGCCGTGGACAACAATGGAACAGGCAATCCCGGTGGCATTGGCTATGCCAGCGCCTGGGGGAACCAAAACACCTTCCTCCCCCGAGGTTGGCCCACCAGCGGTGGCCAATTGGTCCCTGCCCAAGGCGTTGTGAAACTCAGCTACCAGGGTTCCGATTGGCTTCTGACTTCCACCGTCCAGGGAACCTACATGTTCCATTTGCTCTGAAATCGATTGGCGATCATGGCGTTGAAAAGGCCTCCCCTGGCACTTGCCAAGCGGAGGCCTTTTGGGGATCCTGGTTCCTTGCCCGTCTTGAACCTAGATCCCGCAGTAGGACATGGCGCCCTACGACAGGCTCAGGGCAGTCGCTGGCCGCCCATCCCGTTCGTGCCTGGTCTTGCCTCCATTCCCGCCACCTCCAAGTGCGCCGTCGGTCGGACCTAACCCAAAGGCTTAAACGATCTGGCATATCTCTCTACTGGTCGGGATCTAGGATAATTCTTCGCCCCTAGTTAAAAAAGTCTTCAGCGACGGTTGGATTTCGTGAAAGGACGTGGAAAACCAAAGATTGGGGACTCGACTACGGAAAGACAATTCAGGATTGAATCGTTTAGGCCTTACGATTTTGCTATTTCAGTGACCACCGGAAATGGTCCTCCGATGTTCACAAAATTGGATTTACCTCCATCAAATGGAGGCGTCCACTCGTTTCAAAACGATTACCTCGAGAAGCTCATTTGGAACTGATCACCAGGATAAACCTGGGCATAAATGGCGGTTGCAGCCACACCACAAGCTGCATTTGATACGGTACGACCCGTCGTTGAGTTAGCAATGAATGTCAGTTTCCAACCAGAGGTCATGTTCACCCTTTAAAACACAGGAATACCCCTTCCGATCAACGAAGGGGGTACGGATCAAAGCTAAAAATCATCGGGAGTATTGAATCATGGTATAATCACCAGGATAGATCGTGGCAGCAATGGTTGCAGGAGTCGTCCCACAAGCGGCATTGGTTACGCTGCGACCCGTGGTATAGTCGGTAATGTAAGTGATCTTCCAGCCCGATACCGCCGCTTGAGTCAGCAAACGATCGGATGCGGCCAAATCGGGTTGGGAGGTCAGGTCCAAGTACCCCCCGGTAGACTTGACACCATATAATTCAATTAAACCACGATTGGGCCCACCGATATAATCGGAGAGCGAGAAAGTTTTATCAAAATTCACTCCCTGATAGTTGGAGGCCTGAATGGAACTTACTATATAGTTCGCATTGGCATAGGCACAAGTTGCCGAATGAACTAAAGAAGCTCCACCAATGAGGAGCGTAGCAAAGAACGACTTGCCGAGAGTATTCACGATCAGCTCATTTCGCAATGATTGTTTTGGAAAGGCTATTCTGAACATTTGAGGGATGCCTTCATTCCCTCAATGATGAAAACAAAGCTAACGGCAATGGGGGAACGACCCAAGCAAGTTTTCGCGGTTCGATCAGATATTGTCCAGTTTCAAGACAATTTCTCATTTTCGGCCAAAATCCCAAATTATTGCACGTGTAGTTGCGCATTCTGCTTAAATTTCCCGACCCAGCGACCAACAACTTCGCCAATTCAATGACTTGAGGCTGAACATGTTCCTTCATCAACCCCTTCCGGTTTGGAAATCCATCAAACCCGCTTTCCGCAGGGAAACCAGGACAATTCTTGTGCTGGGCGCTCTCTTCCTTCAGGTTCCCTTGCTGGCCCAAATGCAGTCCACCGCCCCTGAAACCGTCACCCCGGCTTCCCTCGCGCCACCGCAGGAGCAGGCCTCTGCGCCCAATCCCGTTCCCAACCCAGCAGGTAAGCTCGCAAGCTCCGATGTGCCCTCGGAAGCCTGCCAAATGGCTCAAGTAGCCGGTTTTCATGCCACGCCAGCGGAGATTGTGGCACGACAGAACTTGCTTCAAGCTTTCGGCAATGTTCAGACCAATCCCCTGGCGACCGAATGTGACCTGGCGTCGGAAAAACTCTTTGCCTCGATCGCCAAAATCCATCCTTCGCCGGCTTGGCTTTCTTCCCAATGGGACACCCTTTCGCGAAGGCTTGCAGGTGGAACCACGGTGCGGTTCGAGGATGCCAAAGACTGGCTGGAAGCGAAGTGGATTCAAGGCCAACCCGAGGCCCAACAACGCTGGCAGGCAGCCCTGGCGAGCTCCCGTCAAAAGCAGACCGACAAGGCCATCGCGGAAAATCGGGGAAAACCTTCGGGTGCCCCACCGCCGCCGAATTCTTCGGAAATGCCTCTCCTTCCGCCGGGGATGGCAGGGATGAAGATGCCCGTCATGGAAATGTGGACCACTTCGGAAATCCAAATCGAAGGTTACAACTCACAGTGCCTGGCCTTGGATCCCGCCACAAATACCTGTATGGTCGACCTGGATGCATTCAACCAAGCGACCTTGGACATGCAATTTGCCAAGCAAATGCCCCTGGTCGATGCACGTAGCCAAGTGCTGGACAAAACATTGAACATTCGTTGGCTCACCAAGGAGGCCCAAACCACTGGGTATGCCAAAAAGCCGGAGATCGAGCAGGAAGTCGCCAAACGAACCTCGATCAAAACTGCCGGCATGGATCAGGCTTTGAATCCCGCCCAATTGACAGATTCTTTGCTACGCGCCACCTACAAGTTCCATTACGACTCGCTCTTTGCGCCGCGGGAAGAAGTCACGTTGCAGGTTGCGGCCTCGACCGACTCCCTGCGCGTGGCCAAAATCGCCAAACTCTTGCGCGATAGTGCCCGCGACAGCACAGTGGGACGCCGCAAGGTTCGCGTTCTTCCCCGCTTCCCCTCGGTGACCGGGCTGAGCAGCGTCTTCCCGCCCGAAGTCGTCCGCCCCACCGACACGCTCCAGGAGGGGCAGTTCACGGTTCCCACCCGGACCGCTTGGGGATGGTTTGTCTCGGCTGTCGCCAAGGTTCGCCGACAGGAGGAAATCCCCTTTGATTCGGCCCGTGCCCAAGTCTACCAGTTGGCGTCCCAAGGCAGCATTGGTCGAAGCACGGATCTTCGGCTTTCCGAAGTGGAACGCTATTGGAAACAACATCCCGACCAATTCCACAATCCCGATACCTTCCAAGTGAAGGCTTGGCTGGTTCCCGGCCATTCCTTCCCGACAAAAATCGTCAAGAAGGACACCCTTCCCGACACCGCAGCCGTCAAAGCCCTGGTCTTGTCTTTTGGGATGCCTACTGAAGTGCGTGATTCCTTGCAGTCGTGGTGGTCCGCACGCCCCTCGAAGCGCAAGCAAGGCGACTCCACCTCTCGGGTTTTTCGGACCAAAACCGGATCTTGGATGCTGCGGGTGACCAGTGCCAAACCCGGCGTGGGAATCGTGCCCTTCCGCAACGTTCAAGCCAGCTTGGCGCGCACCCTGGCACGCCGCCCCGGGGACATTGCCGCCCTTCCCTTAGATGCTCGACAGAAGATGGTTTCGGACGAAAATCTCGCCATGCTTTACTGGCAGGCTTCCTTGCAAAACACCAAGACGCCCACGGACGACGAGATCAAGAAGCTGATCAAGGACGGAGCGGTGCAAGTCCAACCCACGCCCGAGGGCACCCCCAAGGACGTCGCCGACCAGATGCGTGTCGGCCAAGCCCGTGAAATCCTACGCGATCAGGTATGGCGCAAGCCCATGGATGCCTGGAAGGGGTCGTTGCGGATCGATAACAGTCTGTTGACCCGATAAAAAAACACCGCCTTCGAGGTTTGCTCGAAGGCGGTGTTTGCGCGACGGAATCCCGAACTAGGCTCGGATCGAAAAGGTCCTAAACCTTCTTCTTCACCACCATCGTGTACTGTTCGGCGTTGTTGATGGGTTCCAGATGCACGATGTCGTGGCCATCTTGGCGCAAGGAAGCCGGCACCATTCGGTAAGGCTCTCCTTGGTCCAAGATCACTTCCAGTTCCTGTCCCACGTCCATCAGTTCCAGCTTGAGTTTGACCTTCACATAATTCATGGGGCAGCCCACTCCGGTCAGGTCCAACAAAGAGTGTTTGGTGTTCCCCTCGGAGGATTCCACCAGAGCCTGAGGCTTGAACTTCTCGCTCTTCCAGCGATAGACCTCGGTAACTCCTTCAATAAAAAGCCCCGCTTCGGCGACATATTCCCGAGCTGCTGCTTCCGAGACTTGGCCGACTTCAACCAAAAGATCGGCGACCTCGGGAAGGGCGGGATTGGCGCCATAGAATTTCTTCCAGGTCGCAAAATCCTCCTTCCAGGATTTGGGCTCCTCGCCCGCATTGGATAATCCGGCGCGGAAGGCATGGCCAACAGCCTCTCGAGCGTTCTTCACCGCATCGATCCAAAAACTGTCCGCAATGAGTTTGCGGGCCATCTTCTGGGTGTTCTCGGCGTCCATCAAGGCTTCGTTGATCAAATCGGTCACACCGCCGGCGCATTCGCCTTGACCCATCGCCGGATTGTAATCCTCAGATTCTCCCCAATCACGGAAAGCATCGGGATCGGCATCGTAGCTGGGAAG
>CAIKAA010000282.1 GCA_903825275.1 uncultured Fibrobacterota bacterium
CATCGGCGCCTGCCACGATGGAATAGGAGCCCGAGGAGCCTGCAGGAAGATCAAACTCGCTATAGATCCCGGCTGGGGTGAGGCGTCCGATATGGGTCCCGTAGGGCTGGGTGAACCAAAAATTTCCGTCGGGTCCAACGGCGAATTCATGCGCCCAGTATAGCTCCGGGGGGAGGGCAAACGTGGTCAAAACCCCCATCGTGGACATGCGTCCGATCGAGTAGAAGCTAGAGAACCAAATGTTGCCATCGGGGCCACTCTTGATGTCGTTCAACAAGAAATAATTGGTCATTGCAATGGGGAAATCCGTGATGACTCCGGAGGGAGTGATCCGCATCAATCCATTCCTTCCCGTGAACCAAAGGTTGCCGTCGGAGCCGGTGGTGATGTTCAGTTCCGGACGATCGTGGCCAGCGAGCGAAAACTCGGTGACCGCACCCGTTGGGCTGATGCGTCCGATCTTGTTCTGATTGGTCTCGATGAACCAAACACCGCCATCTGGCCCTGCAGCCATGCCGGCAAGGCCGGGGTTGACTGAGGGAAGATTGAACTCGGTCATGCGAGCAGGCGGTGCACCGGTCACGCGGTTGCCCGCGATGTAGGCGGCGTAATGGTCGTTGGGGACATAGATGGCGGGCGAGAGATACGGACTGTACCAGTTGGCCGTACCCGGGCTAAAGCTCGCGTAATTCGAAAGGTTGACCTGGGTCTGGAGATTGCTCCAGGTGGCACCCGGGGCCAGCATCGAGCCGTCCGTGTTGGAAACCGTGATCACCCAGTTGGCTTGGCGAGCCGGGTCGGTCCCGCATGCCGACGAGAATTTGGTTGCTTTTACACTGACCCCTGTCACTTGATGGACGCAGCTTGGATTTCCGGCAACGGCCACGCAGCCGCCCGTGTAGACATGTGGCACCAGGCTTTGCCCACTGGTGTCATCGGCCCAAAACTTGATGGTGATGTCGGATAATTTTACCGAAGTAGCACCGGTGTTGGTCACCTGGAAAAAGTTCTGGGCCTGATTGACACCCGATGAATTGGTGTTGATCAGCAAATTCAGACTGGGAGAGCTAGCCAGGATGGCTCCTGCCATCGCCAAATTGAGGCAAACACCTAACATTGCAATCGTTGCTTTTTTCATAAAAAACTCCTTCTGTTCAAATGGATTTTGGACGCGCGGACCGGATTGGTCTGTTGGCGAGATTTCAAGCGAACTTTTGGCCGCAAGGCATGGCCGGACAAATGGGCGATGTTTGCTGCAATCACGCAAGGCGACACCATCAAACCAACAGCGAAATCATCACCTAGTGTGTCGCCCTATTCTATCAAACACAGGCCCTCCAACCGAGGGATCAAAAATTGACCGGAAGCGGAATGAATTCCCCTGGTGCCGGTATGAGCATTCTGGCACAAGAAAACCGCCATCTCAAGCGAATCGCTCGACATATATTGTCAAGCAGAAATTTGCTGCCGCCAATGACCTTCCCAAGGTTTCTTGGATCGCAGCAATATCGCCAGGAAATTGCAGAGACAAGGAACGAAGAATTTATCCCCAAAACAGCTGCGCAGAGAGGTCTTTGCGCAGCCGCAAGTTTATGACGTTTATTCGCAACCGGACAAAGAAATCTTGCCGATTTTATTCCCGTTATACTCGGGGAACCACATGTTGCCATCAGGACCGTCAGTGACTTCTCCAAGATCATAAATCAGCGACGACGTAGGAATTTCCGTAACAACTCCGGACGTTGTGATTCGACCGATCTTGGACTCGTAGGGCTCGGAGAACCAAAGTGCGCCATCGGGCCCGGCCGAAATAAAATTGGGCCCTGCGTTCAAGCCGAATTCGGAGATCGCTCCGGCGGGAGTGATGCGCCCGATCTTGTTCGCCCATGGCTCGGTGAACCAAAGGTTTCCATCATTGCCCGATGCAATCATGAGGGGCCCCAAGGAGCTGGTGGGGACGGCGAATTCCGTGATCGCACCGGAAGGAGTGATGCGCCCGATCTTGTTCACATTGGCCTCGGTGAACCAAAGATTGCCATCAGGGCCAGCGGTGATGTCCATGGGCCAGACAGCACCAGAGGCCCCTGGCAGCGTGAACTCGGTGGCCACACCGGAAGGAGTGATCCGACCGACGACGCTATGGGATTCGGTGAACCAAAGATTGCCATCGGGTCCACTCGTGATTCGCTGCGCCTCAGAGTAACCTGGATAGGGATAGGTCGTGATGACGCCCGATGGAGTGATCCGCCCGATTCCGTTGGAACCCACGAACCACAGATTGCCGTCCGGCCCGGAGGTGATTCCGTTCAGGTAAATGAAACCCGGCGGGGTAAACTCGGTAATGACTCCCGACGGAGTGATGCGTCCGATTTTGCTCGCGGCACCTTCGGTGAACCAAACGTTGCCATCGGGCCCGGCAGCCATGTGGGAAGCACCCGCGCCTACGGTGGGAATGTTGAACTTGGTGATCCGAAGCGGCGGCGATCCGGTCACGGGCTTGCCCGAGACGTAAACGGCAAAATGGACGTCAGGGACATAGCTCGCGGGCGATAGGTACGGGCTGTACCAAGAAGCCTGCCCTGGATTGAAGTTGGCGTAGTTCGCGAGGTTGACCTGGGACTGCAGGTTGCTCCAGGTGGCACCTGGAGCCAACATCGAGCCATCGGTGTTGGAGACGGTGACTGACCAATTGGCCTGACGAACGGGATCGGTCCCGCAGGCAGAAGAAAGCTTCCCGGCTTTCGCCGTGACTCCACTGACTTGATGAATACAACTTGGATTGCCAGCCACTGCGACACAGCCGCCGGTGTAAATGTGCGGCACCAGATTTTGGCCGGTGGTGTCATTCACCCAGAACTTGATCGAGATGTCCGACAGCTTTACCGACGTGGTTCCGTTGTTGGTCACTTGGAAGAAATTCTGGGCCTGATTGACACCCGAAGAATTGGTGTTGATCTGCAAGCTCAAGTTTGGCGAGTCAGCCAGAGCCGACACTGCCGCCACCAAACTGGCAGCAACTCCCCACATCGTCCGCGTCACTCTATTCATGGATCACTCCTTAAAATGGAAACGTTATTTGCACACAGTTAGCACGAACCTATTTGGCTCGTTGGCTTGTCGAATGCGAGCATATTTCTCTAACGGTTGGTCGCACAATACGGCGACCCTATGAACGCACCCGAATACGAATCGTCCGAAAATGGCAATGGTTTGGATCTCGGCCGACACCCATCACACCCACAACGACCACCTCGACTGCAATGGGCAGGAGGCTGACGACTCTGACACGCACGAGAATTGATCGTAGTAGATGCGCTAAGTGATTGCAGAAAAACTAATCCGTCATCAAGCCAAATGCAAGATTTTCATCAAACTTTGGGCAGTTTGAAACACCAACAGATCCGTCAGAATTTGACGTACCGCGCATTTCCCCCATCCAACGCCCTCTATTATTTCAGTCTACTGAGGCGCCCATTCGCAACGACAGCAATTGTCATATTTTGGCGAAAATCTGTTTTATCCGCCTTGGAAGAGCCATCCGTTCTAACAATCCAAGCCCCAATTATGGACTGCTTAGCCTTGAAAAGATTTACCTAACCGGTTGGCGCTTCCTCTTTTCTTCCCCTAACCACGACCGCGATTTCGAATGTATATTCATACTCAACCTATCTGTTGAGAGGGTTTTCGAGGAAGCGACTGTCATCCAAGAGGCCAGCATGAGCATTTCCATCCACGACGTGAACAAGTCCTTTGGCGGCTTCCAAGCCCTGAAAAACGTGTCCTTGGAAATTCCCGACGGGGAGCTGGTGGCGTTGTTGGGGCCTTCAGGAGGCGGCAAAACCACCTTGTTGCGCTCCATCGCCGGATTGGAAACGCCGGATTCCGGACAGATCCTGTTTGGCGGACGAGATGCCACGCTTTCCAAACCTCAAGAGCGAGGCGTGGGGTTCGTATTCCAGCACTACGCCTTGTTTCGCCACATGACGGTGTTTGAAAATATCGCTTTTGGACTACGGGTCAAACCCAAGGACCAGCGCCCGGGCGAAGAGGAAATTCGCCAGCGCGTCAATGACCTTCTCAAACTGATCCCACTGTATTGGATTGGCGATCGCTATCCCGACCAACTTTCGGGAGGCCAACGTCAGCGCGTGGCCCTGGCTCGTGCTTTGGCTCCCCGCCCCACCTTTCTGCTGTTGGACGAGCCCTTCGGAGCCTTGGACACCAAGGTCCGAAAAGAACTCCGGCGTTGGCTCAGGCAGTTGCACGACGAAATGAAAATGACCTCGGTTTTCGTGACCCACGACCAAGAAGAGGCCTTGGAACTGGCCGATCGTGTCGTGGTCATGATGAATGGGCGGGTGGCTCAATCCGGCACCCCCGACGAAGTCTACGACCACCCCGCCAGCCCCCAGGTTTATCAGTTCTTGGGCGATGTGAATCTTTTCCACGGCCGAGTCGCTTCGGGAAGCTTTTTGCACAATCCCCACCAACCCAATCCAGAGGAAGGGGTAACCGCCTTTGTTCGTCCACACGAGCTGGAAGTGGACCGGTATCCCTCCTCCGATTCGGCCATCCCGGCCTTGCTCTTGCACGCCTATGCCCTAGGGCCCAAGGTGCGCGTGGAATTGCGCCGAATGGACAACCATGAATTGATGGAAGCCGAACTCACTCGGGACCGCCACCGCAATTTGGGATTGGCGGCTGGCGACAGCGTGTGGGTGACCCCCAAATCACTTCGGCTATTCCGCGATGGCGAAGAGGTGGCGATCTAAGAAGATGTTGGAGAAGAATATCGCGTGACCTGCCGTTGGACCATTCGTCCAGCTCGGCTGGTTTACACGCAATCCACTTCAACGAATAGCGATCGATAGGTGGCTTCTCCCTGCGCTGCTTAGAGCGACCCAAAACAGCGGGATTGCGAGCGCGTCGTTTCCGGGGGAAGAATCGCTGTGGGCGGCACGTTGTCAAGGCACCAAGGTTACCCAGCCTCTCCCCGAAATAAAATTCTTTTACCTCTACCATTTTCTCGACGAGTGGATATAGGTTCAAGACTCGATGATCAATTCCCTTCGTTTCTCCATTCCGTCCGTATTTCGTCCGTGCCGCAACCTGTTGGTTTTTGGCTTGGCATTGTCTGCCGCCCTTGCCCTGGTTGGTTGCGATTCCTCCGGCCCTTCTGTTCCGACCCAAACGAGCTTTGCCGTGAGCTTCACCCGCTCCGACACGGTGGTCCATCCCGACAGCATCTATTGGCGCTTTGCGGGGGCCAGCGGCGTATTGGCCCTCCCCACCGAATTGAA
>CAIKAA010000283.1 GCA_903825275.1 uncultured Fibrobacterota bacterium
AGCTGGGGGGGCGGTTGCCCGTCAACCACAATTCGGGTCCGGTTTTGAGGAGAGTGTCGAGGTAGATCCTTGCCGAATCCAAGGTGGCTATTCGGGCCAAGGGACTTGCTTGGCGGTTGTAGATGTATTGCAGGCGACCTGTTGGAATGGAATAGAGGGTCGGGTCCGCGGTGCCCACTTTGATCGGTTTCGTCAGGCTCAGCACGATCTGATCGGGATTGATCCAGTTTCCGGCATTGGTCGCCAGGGGAACCACGACCTGCGGATAGGATTCGGTCCCGGTGGTGTGCGTCCACCACGTGGGCGCGACGAGATATTGGATCTTGTTGGCCTCCAGGATTCCGGCCCATTTGGAAGCTGAAAGGGCACTGACAAAGGCCGACCAGGCGGCAGCCGAATCGTAACTCTCCGCACACCACACCATCATGGGGCACGCGACCAAGGGTACGTTTTCGTTGTCGACGGTTTGAAACGACGTCACCGCGCAGTTTCCATTGCGGCAGGTCATGAGGGTGTCGAGATAGGATGACCGGAGAACCGTTCCAGGGGGAAGTTTCGGAAGGAGGGCTATCCTGTGCATCGTCTGGGCCCGAACAACCTTCGAACCTTCCGCATCGGGATTTGCAGCTAGGCTCCAATTGACCCGGACTTTGACGGCCAAAATCGACCCGGTGTAGTTGTTGGATTCCTGATAACCTGCCACAGCTACGGAGTCGATTCTTGGCTCCAGTCCACCCGGCAACCCGGAAACCTCCAATTGGATGTATTCCGTACCCGCAGTGTGGATCCAAACCCAACTGGTTGGATAGGCGAACGCACCAGCGCCCTGGGGCTCGGGGATACCGGGAAGAATTTTGCTCGGGAGATTGGCACCGAACATTCCGGTGGCCAAGGCGAGAAGTGGAAGCAGGACCATTTCAACTCCTTTGCTTCGGAGGCGAAGCCGAGCTCTCGACCGAGAACTCGGCTAGAAAATGAATCCCTTCCGTCCCTTAGGCAACCGAATTCCTTACCACACCGGCGGCGAATCCCATGACGCAGGCTCAACAAGGCCGCAAGCCCCCCCTCAAACCTGTTGGAAAACCCGGCTACTTGGTTTTCCGATAAGCCCTCAAGGCGGCTCCGGTCGGGGTTTTGGCCCCAATCACTCCCGGGGGTCCCTGGTACAAAATCTGTCCACCCGCCGCACCGCCACCCGGCCCCAGTTCGATCAACCAGTCGCAGGCGTCCAGCACGTCGAGCTGGTGCTCGACCACCACCACCGAGTCGCCCCGTTCCACCAGCTTGTCCAGCGCCTTCACCAACAGATCGATGTCCGACAGATGCAAGCCCGTTGTCGGTTCGTCCAGCACATAGGCGGCCCGCCCCCGCCGATTGCGACCCAGCTCCTCGGCGAGCTTGAGTCGCTGCGATTCGCCTCCTGACAACTCGGTGGCGGGTTGGCCCAGCCGCAAGTAACCCAGTCCCAAATCCTTCAAGGTTTCGAGCATCATGCGGGTCTTTTTGTGGAAGGCAAAGAACTCCGCCGCGTCATCGACCCGCATCGCCAACACGTCGGCCACGTTGCGACCGCGAAACCGGATGGCCAAGGTGTCTTCGTCAAAGCGTTTGCCGTTGCAGGCATCGCACTTCACCCAGACATCGGACAGAAAATGCATCTGCAATTCGACCGCCCCGCGCCCTTCGCAGACCGGACAGCGCCCATTGCCTCCGTTGAACTGGAACCGCCGCCGGTCCCAACCCTTGGCCTTGGCCTCGGGAACCGCCGCAAAAAATTCGCGGATATTTTCCCACACCCCGCAATAACTCGCCGGAGTCGAACGCGGCGTGGTCCCGATCGGGCTTTGGTCGACCAGCACGACTTCCTGGAGCGCATCACCCACCGTGATCGACTTGAGTCCAGGGTACCTTTTCTTGCCATCCACGGTGGCTTCCAAGGCGGGAACCAACAGATCCAGCGCCAGCGTGCTTTTGCCCGATCCCGAGACGCCCGCGATCCCCACCATCCGCCCCATGGGAATGTCCACATCCACATGCTTCAAATTGTGTTTGGTGGCGTCGCGCAACTGAATCCATTCGGCCTTTTGGACCGGAATCTGTTGGCGCGAAATCGTCTTCTTCCCCGACATGTACTGGGCCGTGCGGCTGGTCGGGTGCGCGAGCACCTCCAAGATGCTGCCCGAGGCGACCACCTCGCCGCCCTCTTCTCCCGCACCGGGACCCATGTCGACCAAATAATCCGCCGCCCGAATCATCTCGGGGTCGTGTTCCACCACGATCACCGTGTTCCCCAAGTCGCGCATCCGGCGCAGGGTCTCGACCAGCTTGGCGGTGTCGCTTTGGTGCAGGCCGGTGGTCGGCTCGTCCAGCACGTACATCACGCCCTCCAACCCCGATCCGATCTGGCTTGCCAAGCGAATGCGCTGGGCTTCGCCGCCGGAAAGAGTGTTTCCGGATCGGTCCAGCGAGAGGTACCCCACGCCGACATCCGACAAGAACGAGAGACGTCCTTTCAGCTCGCGGACCACGGGAATGGCGATCTCGGCCGCCGCACCCTTGAGCTTGAGCGAGTTCACGAAGGCCAAGGCCTCGTCCACGGTCGACTTGACAAATTCTGGCAGCCGCTTGCCACCCACCTGAACCGACGCCGTCTCGGGGCGCAATCGTTCGCCGTGGCAGACCGGACAGGGCTTGGTCTTCGATCCGCCCAAGCCTTCGCAGGCGGGACAGGCCCCGAAATGGCTGTTGAAGGAGAAATGCTTGGGTTCCCAAGGGTCTTTTTGCCAATAGCCCGATTTGGGGTTGAGCGGATGGGTGCCGGTCCACAACTCGCCGCCCTCCCACCGAAACAAGCAGATCCCGTGGGCCTCGTCGCGAGCCTTGAGGACGGCTTCCATCAAACGCTTCCGCTCGCCACTGCGGGCTTTGAGACGATCCACGCGCACAAACACCCGCGTCCCGTCCTTGGGGGCAAAAGGTTTGCGCAGGTCGATTTCTTTCCCGCCCGCCTCGGCGACTTCGTAACCCAGCTCCAAAAGCTGTTCGGCCACGCGCGGCAATTGGGACGATTCGGCCAAGAACAACGGAAGCCCCGAGACTGGCAAATGCAGCGGCGCCCACACCGACAGGATTTGTCCGTCGGCAGCCTTCAAGGCCGCATCGACCGCTTCTGCCGCGCTCCAAGGTTTGAGGATTTCTCCGGTCTTGGGATCGTGCTGCACGCCCGCGCGACACCACAGCAGTCGCAAGTAATCGTAGATCTCGGTCAAGGTCGCCACGGTCGAACGCGGCGAGCGCGAGGCGGTCTTTTGGTCGATGGCGATGGCCGGCGAAAGCCCTTCCAGCGATTCGGCCTCGCCGCGGTCCAAGCGCCCCAAAAAGCGCCGGGCGTAGGTGGAAAGGGATTCGACAAAACGACGCTGTCCTTCGGCGAACAATGTGTCGAAGGCGAAGCTGGTCTTCCCCGAACCGCTGGGCCCGGTCACCACCGTCAGGGAGTGGCGCGGGATCCGCACCGAAATGTTCTTCAAGTTGTGTTTGCACGCCCCGCGCACGCGAATGTCCAGATCGGGTTGGACGGGAGATTCGGCGGCCAGTAGGAGGGCATCGTCGCCCCCCCCGGATGAAATGGGCAATTGTTGTAGGGGCCAGGCATGCCTAGCCCCTACAACGGCCCCCACATCGGTGGGGGGGCGACCCAAATTCCGGCCCGCTGCGATGGCTTGGGCCAAAAACGGCGCGGTCGGGGATTTTTTGGATTTGGCAACCTGTTCGGGGGTGCCTTCTGCGCACAGGTATCCACCTGCGGCACCGCCTTCAGGACCAAGGTCCAGCACCCAGTCGGCGGCCCGCACCAAATCGAGGTTGTGCTCGACGACCATCACCGTGTTGCCGCGTTCCACCAATTCCTGCAACGCCACCACCAGGCGCGACACGTCCTGGAAATGCAAGCCCGTGGTGGGCTCGTCCAACAGGTACAGGGTGCGTCCCGTCGACGGCTTTTGCAGCTCCGAGGCCAGCTTGATCCGCTGGGCCTCGCCGCCGGAAAGGGTGGTGGAAGGCTGGCCGATCTTGACATAGCCCAACCCGATGTCCTGGAGGGTCTTCAATCCCCGGGCGATTTTGGGGACCGCCTGGAAGAAGTCCAACGCCTCGTCGATGGTCATCTCCAATACGTCAGATATTGTCTTCCCCTTGAAATGCACCTCCAGGGTGGGCGGATTGAAGCGCTTGCCACCGCACTCCTCGCATTCCACTTGGACATTGGCCAAGAGCTGCATCTCGACATCCTTGGACCCGGCGCCCTCGCATTCTTCGCAACGACCGCCTGCGACATTGAACGAGAACCGACCGGCTTTGTAGCCCCGCGCTTTCGATTCGGGAAGGGCCGCGAACAGGTTGCGGATCTCGTCGAAGACCCCGGTGTAGGTGGCGGGGTTCGAGCGCGGCGTGCGCCCAATCGGAGCCTGGTCGATCTCGATCACCTTGTCCAGATGTTCGACGCCTTCGATCGATCCGTGCTCCCCCACCTCGCGCTCGGCGCCCTGGAGGGCATTGGCCAACGCCGGCCCCAGGATATGATCCAAGAAGGTGCTTTTCCCCGATCCCGAAACGCCGGAAAGGGCGACAAGACGTCCCAAGGGAAGCGACAAGTCCACGTTCTTCAAGTTGTGGGCGGTACAACCCTTGACCCGAAGCCGAGGCACGTCCTTGCCGCAGGGCCTGCGGACCTCGGGCATCGGAACCCCCGCTCGACCAGACAGATATTGTCCCGTCGGAGAACCTTCGGTTTCAACAAGATCTGTCCAACGACCTTGCCCGACGATGGATCCCCCCAAGCTTCCCGCGCCTGGACCGATGTCCACCACGTGGTCGGCTTCCTGCATCGTCTCTTGGTCGTGTTCCACAACCAACACCGAATTCCCCCGGTCGCGCAGGCGCCGCAAGGTGTCCAGAAGTCGCTTGTTGTCGCGCGGATGCAGGCCGATGCTCGGCTCGTCCAAGACATACAACACGCCTTGCAAGCCCGATCCCACCTGGGCCGCCAAGCGAATCCGCTGAGCTTCGCCGCCGGACAGGGTGGCCGCCGACCGGTCCAGCGACAAGTAGTCCAGCCCCACCGCTTCCAAAAAAAAGATGCGCTCGCGGATTTCGCGAAAGATCTCGCGCCCCACCTTGAATTCAAACTCGGTGGGAATCACCTCGCGAAAAAATTTCGCGATTTGGCTGATGGTCATCCTGGTCAGGTCGTAAATCCCTTGTTTGCGGAATTTGACCGTGCGGCTGACCACGCCCAAGCGCGTCCCCTTGCAAGCGGGACAAAGGGCCGACCGTTGGAAGCGTTCCAACAGATGGATGTGCCACTGGTCGTAGAGCTCTTGAAGGACCGGAATGGCCCCGCGCAAATCGCGCTCGGGAACCCCATCGCGCAGCAACGCGCGTCGTCCCGAAGCGGGAATCTCCTTCCAGGGGGTGTCGAGCTTGAACCCGTGGCGGGCGGCGATCGCCTTCATTTCGCGCGGCCCCCAGTCCGAGAACATCAGGGTGCCCTTGTCGGTGATCGCGGCAATCGCACGCTCTTCCAGCGACTTGTCGCGATCGGGCACCAACAGGTCTTCGTCAAAGGTGCGCAACACCCCCAAACCCTTGCACTCGGGGCAAGCGCCCGAGGGGTGGTTGAAGGAAAAACAGCGCGGCTCGATTTCGGGCAACTCCACGTGCCCCTTTGGGCAAGCGCGCAAGGCCGAGAACACGCCTTCCTTCCCCTTGCCCTCATAAGCTTCGGGACCCGTGAGGATGGAGACCACTCCTTCGGCCAAGGCCAGGGCCTTTTGGATCCCTTCCCGAATGCGCGGCAAGTTCTTTTCTTCGATCTTGATGCGGTCCAAGACCAGTTCCAGGGTGTGGATCTCGTAGCGCTCCAACACCTTGGCGGTCTCCAGGTCGTGGAGCTCGCCGTCGATGCGCGCGAACCGGTAGCCTTGGGTCTTCCACTCCTCCTGCTCGGCGCGGTACTCGCCTTTGCGGCGACGCACCACGGGGGCAAGGATCAGACAATTTTCGTCGGGCCGATCGAACAGGATCCGCTCGGCGATCTGGCCCGGCGTGCGGGCTTCGATGGGTTCGCCGCATTCGGGGCAGGCCGCCTCGCCCAAGCGCGCGAACAGGAGCCGCATGTGGTCCAGGATTTCGGTCGTCGTGCCCACGGTCGAGCGGGGATTGCGGTTGACCGTTTTCTGGTCGATGCAAATCGCCGGGCTGATCCCCTCGACCTTCTCGACGGCAGGTTTCCCCATCTGCCCAATAAATTGGCGGGCGTAGCTCGACAGGCTTTCCACGTAACGGCGCTGGCCTTCGCGAAAGATCGTGTCGAACGCCAAGCTGGACTTCCCAGATCCCGACACGCCCGTGAGGACGACCAATTGGTCGCGAGGGAGTTCGACGGTGAGGTTTTTGAGATTGTGCTCGTGGGCACCGACCACGCGAAGGGTGTTCCCCATAAGTCCGCCGCTCCTCCAATACCCGACAAAAACATGCTCGTTTGTACAGAATCAAGATACAAAGCAGGAGGAAGATGGCGAACAGGATCCAGCGGACTTTTTCAGGAAGTTCCGGTTAAAATTTATGCCCGTGTTACCTGTCTAGGCTCGGGTGAATCCATTTTTACCGGTCACGGCAAATCCAATCGCCATCACTTTTCCCACCCACTTATCGGAACCTCTTCCAAATGACATCGAACTTGAATCCAACGGCCGTTGTGTTTCTCGACATCGATGGTGTCCTCGAAGGCTGGAGCAGCCAGGATCGGTTTAGCCCGGATCTTGAGGCACTTCGAGAGGAATTGGTCCGCCCCTCGGACCCCGGGTACGCAACCCTGGATCGCCATGATATCGGCGCGGCCAACAAGACCGCCATCGATCTTCTCACAAGGATCTGCGAATGACCAACAGGATGACGTTTCCAACACCAGAACCATTGTCGTTCCAGGATCTGCTCCACCTTCTGGAACGCCCTCACGAAAAGACTCCTTCCGATAAACTCCAGGAGTCCGAAGAGCTTTATTGGGAAGCCTTGGAATCGGCAAATCCAAGCCGGGCCAAATTCCTATACCGGAAAGCCATCGAACTCGATCCAGGCAACCTGTCGGCCATCCACGCCCTGATGGGCACCATGGAATTGACTCCCGAGCAGTCCACGATCTTGCTCCCCCGCCTGATCGATCTGGCCGCGATCCAGCTCGGCGGAGCCCCTTTCTTTGAAGCCCATAACGGCTTCTTTTGGGGTTTGGTCCAAACCCGCCCCTACATGAGGCTCCGTGCCGAATTGGCCAAATCCTATGCAAACCAGAATCGCTTGGAAGAGGCTATCCAAGAATGGCGGGGCTTGTTGGAACTTTGCCGGGGAGACAACCTGGGTTTGCGCTTCCTACTTCCCTGCGCCCTGCTTGCAACGGGTCGCCTTGTGGAGGCTCGTCAATTTCTGGAAACCCATCTCGAAGAGATTTTTAGCAACACGAGCCTCGCGTACTGCCAAGTGCTGGAGCAATTTCTGTCACAAGACGAACCACTTGCCCGAAACGCTCTTTCCCGGGCTCGTGCAGAAAACCCCCATACCGAAGGGTGGATCACCTCCCGACGGAAACTCCGTGAACCCAAGGGCTCTTGGCAAGAGGGCGAGCCGGTGGAATCCCTGGAGTTTGCCTGGGCACTGCGATTGGCTTGGCAAGCTCACCCCAAGGCCCTGCGGTGGCTCAAGAGCTTGGCCAAGATCCAACTTCCTTTGGCACCGCCCCAACACAACTCCATCAAGCACGACGGAAACTTCGAAGAATTGTTGGAAATGCTCCATGATCCAACCGACTCCGCCCTCCCCTGGATCGAAGAATGCGAATGCAGGTGGGATGCATTCGAGCCTGTTCTTTTGGCACACTTTCGCGACACCATTGCCAAAAGCGAACTTTTGGGCGAAGACCGATTTCCATACCGGGCGTGCATGTTCTTCGGACAGTTCGGCACCCAGGCGGCCTTCCCGACGATGCTCGCCTTTTTCCGCCACAGTGATGCCATCGAAATTCTCGAGGGCGAATTGTTTGGAAATCTTCCCCGCTGGATTGCTTCCTGCTGGAACGGGGAGATCGAACCCCTCCTTCATTTCGCCTTCGATGAAGAGGTCGATTTACTGACACGAATCGCCGTGATCGACAGCTTCCCCGCTCTGGTCGCTCATGACCGCCTTGCGATGGAATCGGCCCTATTGATCCTGCGGCGAGCCATCGTGCGCGCGTTGGACCAGGGGATTCCGGTGATCATCGAGAGTTTTGTCCGTGCCGTTGCCGCTCTCTCTGCCGACGACAACACGGCACGTCTCGCTCGAAGCGCCTTGAACGAAGGGCTCGTCAACCCGAAAACCTTGGATCAAGACGGCTTCGACACCCTCCTTGCCGAGTCCCGTTCGGGAAGGTGGCGAGAACACCTTCTGATGCGATTTCCTCGCATCGAGAGCGCCTGCCTTGAACTCATCGACGAGGATTATTTGGACATCGACCAAGAGGGATGACAATCACGGTTCCGGCTTTGGGCTGGGACGGACCTTCACCGAGCCGATTCGAGATTTCAGTAAATAGGCTTTCACCGACATGGTGGATAGGAAGCCGCACCCGAGGAAGGTCGGCGAGAGGACACGGCATCGTGTAGGGTGTCGCCAATCGACTCCAAGTCGCTCCTACTTTCCTAAGCTTGGGAAATGCCTCCGACCCAAACAACGCCAGAATGCGTGATCCTGTTGCATGGCTTGGCCAGAACCAAGAAGTGCATGCAGAAGCTCGCGGACCGACTTTTGGCAGCTGGATACAGAATTGAGAACGTGGATTACGCATCCCGGAAATTCCCCATCGAGACCTTGGCGGAATTGGCCATCTCGCCAGCGCTAAACAGGCTTTGCACCAATCCAAACACGAAGGTTCACTTTGTCACGCATTCCCTCGGAGGGATCTTGGTCCGGGCCTACCTCGCGAAACACGAGCTGGAATCCCTCGGTCGCGTGGTGATGTTGGGGCCCCCCAATGGCGGCAGCGAGGTCGTTGACCACTTGGCGCAATGGTCCATTTTCCAATGGCTCAATGGACCCGCCGGACGCGAGCTCGGAACGGACCCACATTCGGTGCCAAATCGGTTAGGTCCGGTGAACTTTGAATGCGGCATTGTGGCCGGAGACCGGTCGATCAATTGGATCAACAGCTTGATGATCTGCGGGAAAAACGACGGAAAGGTTTCGGTCGAATCGACCAAGGTCGAAGGGATGAAAGACCACCTCGTCCTTCCCACCACCCATCCGATGATGATGAAAAATGACGCCGTGATCTCCCAGGTCCTTGGCTTTCTAAAAACCGGGCATTTTCACTGAACGGGATCGTGATCGGATCGACCTGCGATCCATCTCACAGAAAATCCGGACATTCTGGATGGGCGCTTTGCTGAACCAAGTTGATTCAGATCATCTGCCGTGGCGCGATGCCCCTTACACCACCAGATCCGCCAGGCCCTTCCATCCATGAACGGATACGTCGTGGCGCACATGCGAATCGCCCCCTGCATACACCAAGTGGGATCGATCGATTTTGTCTTGGGCGAGCTTTGAAAACCACTGGAGTCCCTCGAAATGCGAGCTGTGCAACGTCTCCGAGGCCTTGATCTCGAGCGGACAGATTTTGCCGCCTTCTTCGGACAACAGATCCACCTCGTGGCCGCTTGAATCGCGCCAGAACCAATACGATGGCCGTTCCCCGCGATTCAGACGATTTTTGACAAGTTCGAGGATCGCGAAATTTTCGAACAGGCCTCCGCGAAGGTAGTGATTGTCCAAGTCGGCGACCGAGCGGATGCGCAGGAGGGAACACGCCAAACCCATGTCGTAGAAGAAGAGCTTTGGGGTCTTGACCAACCGTTTGTGGAAATTGGCATGGTGCGGTCGGAGTTGAAAGACGATGTAGCTGGATTCCAGCACGGACAACCAGCGGGAGATGGTCTTGTGGTCGACCCCCACTTCGTTTCCCAATCCGCTGAGATTGACCATTTGACCAATGCGTCCCGCGCACAACTGGACAAAAATCCGGAATTTGCCCAAGTCCCCGACCTGGGACAACTGACGCACATCGCGTTCCAAGTAGTTCTGGATATAAGACGGCAACCATTCTTCGGGCGCCCAACCCTCTTGAAAAGGTCGAGGGTATCCGCCCTTCCAAAGGGTGCTCCAAACATCTGGCCCCGCCAAACCGTTTTCCAATAGTTCGCCGAGCGAAAACGGCAGCAGCTCCAACTGTGTGCTCCGACCCGCCAAAGATTGGGATATTCCCTGTTGCAAGGCCATGTTTTGCGAGCCCGTCAATAGGAACTTGAGTCCTGGTCGGCTCGACAAATCAACGGTTTCTTGCAAATAGGGAAATAGGCTGGGGACCGATTGGATCTCGTCCAAAATGCCGCCATTCGGAAAGCGATTCAAAAAGCCGCGAGGGTCCTCGGTGGCAAAATTTTTCTGGTCACCGGTTTCCAAATTGACGTACGGCAAGTGCGGAAATGCCGCTCGCGCCAGAGTTGTTTTTCCCGACTGACGAGGTCCCGTCAGAGTCAAGATGGAGGCTTTTTCCGCGAGCTCCAACACCCGGCTCATCAGTTTTCGCTGGATCATCTTGGCTACAATCTACGATAAACACTGGGTTCTTGCAAATTGGGAATCAGATTCCCAGATTGCAAGAATGAGCTTGGAACGCGTTCCGACGATCCTTCAAGCCAGTTCTCGCGGTGGGTTTGCTTGGCAAGGCTTACTTTTCCCGCATAGCCCAGGGTGCGTTTCACCTAGGGGCCTAAGGAAATCGATTCTGCATGACGTCTTCTCGTCCAACCGGGCCTTCCGCGTACCTATCTCCCCTACCACCCCAAACCAACCTCAAGCCGTTGCTGCGGGCTTGGCTTTTGGCGGGGCCGTTGGCTCCCAAGATGAACGTCGTCGAGCGCCTGTGCGAACGAAGTCGGCCCTTCTGGAAGGAAGGTGGACTTGTCGGGACGTTCTCGGGATGGGTCGATGTGACCAAGGGGCTTCCGGTGCGGGTCGAGGGGACGTGGGGATCCCAGGGCATCCTCAAGCCGTATTGCTCGCTGTGCGGGCCCAAGGTCTGCGTGCATGTCGCAGCCATTGCCCTAGGGTTACCGCCACTTCCAAGCAACCAGATCAATTCGATCAACGAACGACCGGTAGTGGAAGAACCGTATCCCTGCCGGATTGCCTTCCACTTGGGGTCGTGGAAGGTGCGAAATTTGGACCGCCAAAGGTACCGCATCGACGGGGGCGAGCTGCAATTCCACTATGGCCCCCGCTCGGTCGTCGAAACGCTTCCCGGTTCCCGGGTCGAATGGAAAACCCAGATCGACAACAGATATTGTCTTCGCGATGCCGTGGCGGAACAAGAGGCCAAAGACCTTCTCGAAAGCCTGAAGTGGAGACGGGTCGCTCACTCCTCGTTGCGCTCGCCGCATCCCAACGACGACAAGAATTGGATCGACTTCATCGCCAACCATGTTCCCCAGCTGCGCACTTTGGGCTGGGAAGTCGACATTCCCGATTCCATGGGCTTCCAAATCTTCGAGCCAAAAACTTGGACCGGAGCATGGACCCCTCGCGAAAAAGGCGCCTTTGAGCTGGAACTGAAGATCGAATTCGACGGAGGAACCATCGGGATCGTGGATCTTTTTGAACGGCTCCTGTCCCTCGACGATCCTGCCGCGCTTCAAGCCCGCCTCCAGCAAGGCCACGACCTCACGGTAAGGCTCGACAAGGGCTGGCTGAAAATCCCCGCAAAACGCGCCGAACAAATTTTGTCCGCCATGCGGATGATCCATCAGGATGGACGTCCTCCCACCACCAGCACCCTGATGGCCTCGCGCCTGGGGGATCTGGGCATCGCGGACGCAAAGTGGACGCTTCCAACCGACATTTCTTCCTTGCGCACTCGGCTGGAAAGCCTCCAGGCGCCGGTCGAAGCCTCTGTTCCCGAAACGGTTCACGCCAGCTTGCGCGGCTACCAAGTCCAAGGCCTCTCGTGGCTGCAATGGCTTTCCCACAATGAGTTCGGTGGGATTCTTGCCGACGACATGGGGTTGGGAAAAACCCTCCAGACCATCGCCCACCTCGCGTGTGAGGTGCAGGAAGGACGGTTGACAAAGCCTGCCCTGGTCGTGTGCCCCACCTCGTTGGTGTCCAATTGGGTTTCGGAATTGGGGCGCTTCGCTCCCGACCTTCGCGTGGTGGTTTTGCACGGCGCCGACCGCCACGACCGCCGCGACGAGGCGGATCAGGCCCAAGTCGTTGTCACCACCTATCCGCTCTTGACACGCGATGAACCCTGGCTGACCTCGCGATCGTGGCACCTGTTGGTGCTCGACGAAGCCCAAGTCCTCAAGAACCCCACCTCGGTGGCGCGCAAGGTGGCGTCCGAACTCCAAGCCACACACCGCCTGGCCTTGACCGGCACCCCCATGGAGAACCACCTCGAAGAACTGTGGAGCTTGGTCGATCTGGTCCAACCCGGTCTGTTGGGAACACGCACCCATTTCCGCACCCGGGTCGCGACCCGGATCGAACGCCAAGGCGACCGGGGTCTGCTTGAGCGACTGCGGTCGGTGATCGCGCCCTTTTTGTTGCGGCGCACCAAGGCGGAAGTCGCTTCGGAGCTTCCCGAAAAGCTGGAAATTGTCCAGAAGATCGAGTTGTATGGATCCCAGCGCGACTTGTACGAAATCGTGCGGACCTCCCAAAACCTGCGCTTGCAACAACTCATCCACGAGATCGGGTGGCAAGCTTCGGGGATCCAAGTGTTGGAAGCGCTGTTGCGGCTGCGCCAAACCTGTTGCGACACCCGCCTTTTGCCTCCTGAACTGAGCCAAGGCACCGAACATTCCGCCAAGCTCGAATGGCTAGCCGAAACGATTCCCGAAATGGTCGACGAAGGCCGACGCATCCTGATTTTCAGCCAGTTCACCAAATTCCTGGACTTGGTCGAGCCGATCTTGTCGGAAGCCAAAATCCCGTACGTTCGGCTAGATGGTTCGACCCAAGACCGCGCCGGGGTGGTGGAATCCTTCCAGTCAGAATCTGTCCCCGTCTTTTTGCTCTCGCTCAAGGCCGGCGGCACCGGGCTGAATCTGACCGCCGCCGACACGGTCGTTTTCCTTGACCCCTGGTGGAACCCCGCGGTCGAAGCCCAAGCCATGGACCGCGCCCACCGCATTGGCCAGACAAAACCAGTCTTCGTCTACCGCTTGGTCGCCCAAGGCACCATTGAGGAGCGGATCTTGGCACTGCAAGCCCACAAGGCCGACCTCGCCGCATCCTTGCTGGAAGGCGGCGGCGCCGCATCAGTGAAGTTCACGCCCGAAGACCTCGCGGAATTGCTGCGACCGTTGGGGTGATTCCGGAGGCTACCTGCATTGTCCCTCCAGCCTTAACCCTTATTCCGGAGAAGATCCGTCATCGACAAGCTCAGCCCAAAGGGTTTCTGGGGCAATATCCTGCTCGTTGGGCCATGTCAGTTTATGGCTCATTTGCAGCTCAACCGATCCTCCCGCACGCATCCGCAAACTGATCGGCTGTGATACGCCCCTGCGCCTGCAAGGCCTGCAACTTTTCCAAAGCACGCGACGGGCTCAGGTCGCCTTCTGCAACCGATTCCAGCAGTAGACCAATCAAGCCTTTCGCCTCTCCTTCTGCTAAACCTTCGGCTTTGCCCTCGGCTAAACCCTCGGCTTTGCCATCAGCCCTTGCATCGCTCTTTTGTTCCCGGAGGTAGATCGTAAAATCCCAATAGTCCTTCATGCTTTGCTCATAACCAGGCAATTCATCCTTGGTCAGAGCCCCTTCCCGCAAGGTTTCGATTCCCTTCACAAAAACAGGTTCCTGCAAGATTTCAGGCAACACTTCGAAGCTGTCCAAATTCTTAAGGAAGTAGCACCACTTGTCAAATTGTGTCACCAGCTCGGAGGCGTTCTTCTTGAAAGCTGGCATCTGGATAAAGCGGAAGTGCAACTTGTCCGAAAAACTCTCGCCATCTTGGTCGTACAGCTGCACTTGGCGCAAAAGCTTGGCTTTCTCTTCGTTTTCGTCGTACAGAAAGTCGAGGATGGCCACGAAGTACACGGGCTGCAACCGGAAATCCCAATCCCCCACCACCGCCTGATCTTTGATCGGGAAAGTGGCGTAAAACAACGCCCGATCCTTGAAATGATGGAACTTCGCCTTTTGCATTTCCACAATGAAATGCTCACCGGATTTGGACACGCAACGAATATCGAAAAAGGCCTTGCGCTCCAAGGAGGTCGCCGGCAAATTTTCGATGGAGCGAAATTCCAGGTCGGCGATGGTGTGCTCAGGCAAAACCAGGCAATTCAAAAAATCAATGAGCAGCGACTTGTTGGCAACCGAACCAAACAGCCGTTTGAAACCAAAATCGGTATAGGGATTGATGTAGCGTGGCATTCCTATCCTCCTAGAAAAATCAGGATCTACACGGAGAGTAAATCTAACCTTTGGGAGCGCCCAGCGCTGCGCGCGATCGGGTCTCGTGATTCCCCGAGAAAGCGGCTAGCCCAGAGCTGTGTCGACTGCCTTAGCACTACGAAACCGGCAGGGCACCGTTGGTGCCAAGGATCAGGCGCGAGCATCAAGACAAACTCCATCGCCGGAAATTATCGCACCTCGATCGATCCGTCATCGACAAGCCCCGCCCCTAGTGTTTCTGCGGCAATATCTTGCTCGTTGGGCCAGGTCACCGCTCCGTACTGGATTCCCACTTGGCCGAAGTACGTAAGGGTTTTCAATTCTTGAAAGACTCCGAAATCCAAATAGGGCTTCATGTCGAAACAACCTTTCCGTCCGTTGGCCAATTCAACATGGATCCGGTAGTCGGAAATCGCCTGGACCGCTTTGACATCTCCATCCATTTCTGGCTCTCAGAGTGGTTGGATTTTAAAAGGATTTTCGCCACTGGACGCCAAGTTCCAATTGGCCTCCAGTGCATCGCGATTCAATTCGATCCAAGCCTGGATCAACCGCAATTGTTTGCGCGGCGTTTCTCCTGAAAGAATTTCACCGTCGGCAATGGATAGAGAAGCTTCAAATTCACAGCATGGTGCATGAAGGTGCGGAAGATTGCGACACTTCTTGTCAAGCAGACACATTCGGATCAAAATTTCGTAAAACATCGAGATGATCGGCAACGCGTCCTCCTTGATGGGAAAGAATACATCCGTATCTCATCTGCCGTTCAATGCCAGCCTATTTCAGGATGACATCCACAAACTTCCCCCCAGAACATTTGGCGCCAAGGCCACAGCCGTTGTGAGCCTCGCGTCCTGCTCAAAAGGGAAAGGTGATCCCGAGTCGCCCCTGCCGATTTGGTCCTTGGAAGGATCCTCGCGCTGAATCATCCATTTTTTGAATGAAGCAATAAATACAGCTGATTCTTGCTTGATCCAGGTGGAGCGGACAAAGTATGGTTAAACTTGCCATCCGCCCTTTTGCCCTATCCTAGTTCGGATCGATCAGAAAACGGTTTAGAAACGGGATGGACTCCATGGAAAAGTTCGCACCAGCGCACGGAGATCGAAAGCAGACTTTCGTGATGTCCACGGAATTTTTCGACCAGATCGGGGCCATGACAAAAATTGGCGGATGGGAGTTGGATTTGGGGACCAATCAGCTCCTGTGGTCGCGAGAAACCTACCATCTCCACGACCTGGATCCGGAAATTCCGACCCCCCTCGAATTCG
>CAIKAA010000284.1 GCA_903825275.1 uncultured Fibrobacterota bacterium
CAATGTTCCCCTATGAATCCAACTTGCTTGGCGCAGGAAAATTCGCGGGTGGCGACAACGGGACGCCTTACACATCAAATATGGTTGGGGCAAATTTGACGGCAAAACTGCCAATCGAAAATGGTCATGCGAGGTTCAATTTTGGGTACCATACACAGCTGGAAACCGGATCTGACTTGATTTGGTTGCCTTGGCGATTGAATGGAACTGCATTCAATTATAGCATGAACGCATCTACCAGTCGTTATGGAGGCCAATACCTTTCAGATGACTACTACTTGGGCGGCGACCCCACCAATCCGAAGAACACGGCTGCGGTCCCAAGCTTACTGGCACCCAGGTTTCGTCAAATTCGACGCATGGGGGAGGAATTCTTTGTTGAAGCCGATCGCAGAAACCAATATGCGCCTCAAGTTGGATTGGCCGGTGGAATCCGCAACGATTTTCTATCAACCTTTGAATTGTTTGGTGCTTACCGGATGCGCGCGAATAACAAGTCGGCAGATTCCGCCATCATCCAAAAGATGTTGGAAAATGACCTGATCCCACAAACGAAAAAAAGCACGCAGAACTTTAGCGTGGACATTTCCAAGGACATTGCCCGTTTTTGGAACGGGAAAAATGCGTTCTTCATCGGGCTTTTTGGCGCCGCCAATTCCATTACCAAAAATGGATCGGTTGTCCCAGCCTTTGCCGAAGGCGACGATGTCATCGTTCATGGTTATATGGCGCGCATCGAGCCCGTTCTCCAAGTGTCCAGCAACCTTTTCTTGGTCGCAATGGTTGGTAATGAAGGATGGAAATCAGACTACGGTGTGGCATTCATTGACTCGGTCACGGGCAAAGTTCCGGCAAACACCGCTGATTACCTAAAACCCAAAAACTGGCGGGCCGCACCCATCGACTACACCGATTGGGCTTATGGCGTTGGTGTGGATGCGGACCTTGCACCTCGGGTAGGATTGCATGTTCGTCTCCAATACTTTACTCACCACGACGAGGGCATTTCCTTCTCAACTCCAGCTGCGGCTGGGCTGAACGATTACAAGGCGTGGCTCTTGCACGCCGAAACAAAGATGTGGTTCTGATCATGGTCGCCGAAAACAAGGGAACACGCATGAACACTAAGGCTCTAGCCATTGTTGCAAGTCTTTGGGTCCCGATGGTCGCCTCCGCGGCCAGCGAGGCCACTGTTACTGAAAGGCAAGAAGCACTGTCTGCCCAGCTGGAACAAATTCTGGCCAAAACAGGAATATCGATCAGTGGATCCTTCCGAGGTGAAGTGGGAGCTTCCTCGCTCGGAGGCAATTATTCGGGTGCAACGCGCGTTGACACTACGGACACCCAAGGGTCTGGTTCCCACTACCAGTCGCGGACCACGGAGCCTATTGGATACACCGTCGTGGACTTTGATGTTCGGGCCCGCCCCAATACCGCAACCACAGCTCGTGCGGTGTTCCGGATGTACATGGACCATGCGAACTTCTTCGGTTCACCGTACAGCCCGATGCAAACGCGTTGGCTTTCGTTGGATGGTGGATTTGCTGACATGGCCTATTACCACTTTGGCGACATGCAGGTCAAGTGGTCGCCACTGGTGATCGGGACCACGGAGCCTGGATTCTTGTACACGCCACGCATCTTTGCCCAAGAGCAGAAGCAGGCCATGGACGAGCGCTTCATTTCCGGAGGGGCACGCAACCTCCAGGGAGCGAACATCGGAATTCGTGCGGCAGTACCACCCCTGCAGATCGACTCGTTCGATTTCTCCTTCCTCGCAGCCAAGTTGCTGACGGCATCACCGGTCGGATCGCCCGTTTCC
>CAIKAA010000285.1 GCA_903825275.1 uncultured Fibrobacterota bacterium
ATAAGAGAAATACTTTTAACTACCAAGGCTTAAATCTTAGGAAAGCTTGCAAGCTTTTTTCCAAAGCTCTGCGAGTCGTCTATTTTTAGGCTTGAAGAATTAATAAGGCTCGAGGTGTTCAAGGGGAATATTTGAAAATCCCCAAGAAGGGCGTAACCGTCGGGCAAAATGCTTATGTGTACGCTGTATCTTGTGGAAACTGCAATGATGATACTCAACTGTTAAGCGTTGGCCTTGATTTGGAAATCACCAATCCCTTTAATCTTGCCGATGTTTTGGCCGATTTAAATGTTGGCGGTAACTTTTCGAAGCGTCTATCCAAGGGGAGCACCACCTTGAGGCGTTCTCTCAATCGTACGGTGTCCGGTATTTTCAAGCAACTCGGTCCCACATTAGATATCCAAAATGGAACTCTTCGTGTTTCCGGAGCGAATGTCACATCCAACGACGCCTCGGTTGTCAACCAACAAATCACGGCTTTTCCCGCCGCGTCCGCCCCTTTAACACTCACTCAAATGGGATATACCGACGCAGACATCAATGTGAGCCCAACAGCCGTTGATGCTGGAAACAACTTAATCAATCCACCCGATGTGGTCGACTTGAATCATGCCGCATGGGGCAATCAAATCAGGTGGAGTGCGGCATGTCCATCGGCAGGGGTTACCAGGTGCAACGTGATCAATGGAGCTAACTTGAATGCGGTGTATTCTTGGGCAAAAAACAACAATCTTCTCTACAACACCTATCTCATTTTGAACGTTGATGGAGGAAAGAAAGATTTCGACAATAACCCAGGAGTATTTACAGGCAAAATGGTTCTGAATTGGACGGCGAATGGTGGCGATTGCAACGGTCATTGGCCTGGTGGGACACTCGGATCTGTGCAAATTTTGTATTTCCCCAATGGATCAAATATTTCGACCTTCGGATTTACCGGCGACTTCTATGGTTACATTCACAGAACTGACAATGTATTTTCCAATGCAAACTGGTCGGGAACAATCCATGGCGCGCTCTATATGGGAGGAAACCAAGTCTACCAAGCAAACAATGCTCAAGGCGATTTTTTGAACATTGATATCGGCGATGGGCCCTTTCAGGATATAACCGACAATTTACCCGGCCTTGTCCAATTCGGCGGCGGCAACGGCGGCCAACCCGCAGGCATCACCTACAACACCACCCTCACCGCCCGCCAATCCTTGGTGCAATTCATTCCGCTCGGAGAATATCGCTAGCCTCAGGCTAGGCTTGAAGGTAAAGTCTGGTTCGTTGCCTTCGATACAGCCGCCGATGGCGGCCACTCAGGCAACGCCCGAGCCCGTCGGCGCCCCGGTGCGGTGAACCCTTTGGTTCAACCGAATAGCAAGTCGCCGTTGCCTGAGTGCCGCCCCAAAGGGGCGGTGTATCGACTGCTGCGGCATTACAACCTAGGCAGGGCACCTATGGCGCCAAGGCAAAGCCCCCCGTTCCCGCAAGTTGAAGCCCCGCTTGGTCTCGTCCTTCCCTTTCCCGCAAGTATGGTACAATGGGCCTCGCGACTTTTGTCACCCCTACTTCGGAGCCTCTTTGCCGGACACCCATGGAATTCTGGGCCACACCCCCGAGCAAGCGCGCGGCTTGCTCGAGAGGTTCGTTCGATTCCTGCTCGGGATTTTGGTTCTCTACACCCTGTTTCTGATCTTCGAGGCCCGGGTATTTACGGCTTGGCGGTTTGGCCAAGCCGTGGTTGTAGGGATCGTCTGCGTCTTTATCCAATGGATGATCCAGCGAGGCCACCTGAAACTCGCCATCCACATGGTGTTGGCGGTCTTTGGGCTGGCGGTTGCGGTCGGGCTGTGGCATCGAGGGGTGTTGGTCGCCACCACCCTGATCCTCCCCGCCTTGCTTCCCCTGGGGGTATTGCTGTTGGGGCTCCGGTGGGGGTTGGTTTATGCCGGATTAAACCTGGGCCTTGTGGGGGCTGGCATGATCGCCCTCCAGTGCGGGTGGCAACCAAGTCTTCCTCCTACCAGTGTGCCCGTTTGGTCCTTTTTGGAGGTGGTGGTGGTGTGGGTCGTGATGGTTTACCAACGCCTCCCTGCAGGCGCCCTGGAAGCCGCGACCGAACGGTCCAGCCAAGAACTTCGCGAGCTGGACGGCGTCATTGCCCAGTTGGAAGCGGAAAATGCCCAGTTGAGCGCCTTGGTGGAAGAGCGGACCCTGGGACTGGAGGCGGCCAACCAGAGCTTGACCCGGTTCTCGGCGTCCCTTTCCCACGACCTGCGCGCTCCTTTGCGTTCCATCGCGGGCTTCACCAAAGTCCTTGCAGAATCGAAAATCCCCGATGCCGCCCGCAACCAAATCGCGGGGTTGATGGCCGACACCGAGTCGCTGCAATTGTTGCTGGAAAAAACCATGATCAACTTGCGCCGGGAAACTGGTCAATGAGCGTGGACGAAGATTTAGTTGAAGCTGCGAAGATCCAACTGACCCGGATCACTTGCATGTCCCTGGGACTTGTTGTCCTGCTTGCCATGACCTTCTTGGCCCGGGAAGAAGATCTTCCTCCCCCGATCCTCTCGATCGGAGCCCTGTTGTTCGGGGCTTGCCTTTGGGGCGGGATTTTGGCTCGATCCCATCCTCGCCTGGCACGCCTGGGATTTTTGGTCACCCTCCAATTCGTTCTTCTGGCTGGCCCTTGGTGGCTGGACGGAATCCGTCGCGGGCTGATGCTGATGGAGATCCCGTTGATCCTCTACGCGAGCTTCCTGGCGGGAACGCGCCTAGCTTCGATCTTTGCTGGACTTTACGGATTGAACGTCATCAGCTTGGCTTGGCTGGAAAACCATGGAAGTCGCTTGAGCCAAATCTCGAGTCCCGGGGAGCAAGTGTTTTTCTTGGTGATGGCTTGTGGATTCGGACTGTTCCTGGTCGCCCATTCCAGGGGATTGATCCACAAAATTTTGGCCACCGCCAAACTCCACCGCTCACGACAAGACGAGCACCGCCATAAATTGTCCCATGGAAAAAGCCAGTTGGACCGGCGCATCCAGGAACGCGAAAAAGAATTGACGGCGCTGCGCAAACGTCTCACCTACAGCACCGAAGTCCTTTCTTCCAGTTACGACCCGATTGTCCAGCGCATCACGGTGAGAGCCCGCTACATCCGCGAGGTTTTGCAAGCCGACGACCCCGCATCTCTGTTTCCCGTTGAACGCATATTGGCCGGTTGCGACCGGCTCACGCGGATGCACCAAGCCCTCTCTCGCCTATCGCGGCTGGGACCGGAAGGACTCCGTTTGGTGGAACTCGACTCGGAAGCCCTGCACAACCTGATCCGAACCATTTGGGACGAAATTCGACTTGGCTACCCTCGCGCCGACCACCGCTTGTTCTTCAACGAGCTGGCGCCCTGCCACGCCGATCCCGAACTGTTGCGCCAAGTTTGGCAGCATCTGTTGTCGAATGCGGCGAAATTCTCGGCGCGCCAACCCAAACCCAGCATCATCATCGGTCATCAAAAAAACGAATTCTACGTCCATGACAATGGAGTTGGATTCGATGTAGCCATGGCCCAAAACCTGTTCGAATTGTTCAACCGCCAACATCGGACGGAAGACTTCCCGGGCGATGGAATCGGCCTAGCCTCGGCGAAACGAATTTTGGAAATCCACGCCGGGTCGATCCGCTTGGAAAGCAAACCCGATCAGGGGACAACGGTATTTTTCACGCTCCCCCCAAATCCCGGTACCACCTTGAGTTGAGCGGCGATACCCCGTTGGGTTGCGCCCCAATTCACAAGAGGTTATTTTAATGTCCTCGCCGTTCCGAATCGATTGAGGAGGAAGAAAGTGCCACGTTATATCAACCCTTATACAGATTTTGGCTTCAAACGGTTGTTCGGTTCGACGGCCAACAAGTCGCTGCTGATCGACTTCTTGAATTGTTTGGTCTTGCCCGAGCACACCATTGCGGACCTCGAATTTCGCTCGACGGAACATTTGCCGGCCACCGCCTTCGAGCGCAAAGCATTCTTTGATCTTCGCTGTTTGTCAAAATCTGGCGAGCACTTTATTGTCGAAATGCAGAAGGCGAAGTTCCATCATTTCAAGGATCGCGCGTTGTTTTACGCCACGTTTCCGATCAAGGACCAGGCGGTGGTGGGGGAATGGGACTTTCGCTTGCAGCCGGTCTACTTTGTGGCCATTCTGGACTTCTTGTACGACGAGGACGAAGAAAGAGCCAAGCTGTTGCGCGAGGTCCAACTGCGCGACCAGAATGGAGAGCGGTTCTCCGAAAAACTCCATTTCCGCTTTATCCAGATGCCAGCCTTCAAGAAGAACGCATCCGAGTTGGCGACACAATTTGACAAGTGGTGTTACTTCCTCAAGAACCTGGAGTCCTTTGAGGTGCTGCCGGAAATCCTCCACGAGCCCGTGTTCGTCCAGGGGATCGAGACCTTGCGGGAAGGGGCTCTGACCAAGGATGAACTCCCTGGCTACGAGCAGAGCATGAAGGATTATTTGGATCTGACGGTGTACATCCGGGAGCAGAAGAATGATGCCATGGCAGAGGGGGAAGCCAAAGGCAAGGCCGAAGGCTTGGTAGAAGGCGAAGCCAAGGGAAAGGCCGAAGGTTTGGCAGAGGGCGAAGCCAAGGGAAAGGCCGAAGGTTTGGCAGAGGGCGAAGCCAAGGGCATGATCAACCTGATCTTGGAATCCGTCTCCGATGGCGATTTGAGCCCTTTGCGCGCCCAAGAAAAGTTACGGACCCTCCAGGCGCACGGAAGGATTACCGCAGACCAATACGCCCAGGCATGCAGTCGGTTTCAGATCGAGGCGTTGTAGGGATCGGGCATGCCCGATCCCTACAACGCCAACAACGGCTTGGCAGGCTCTCCGGCATGTTTTTGGCAAATGATTGCCGGGGGGACCGTTTTTGTATGCTAGGCAC
>CAIKAA010000286.1 GCA_903825275.1 uncultured Fibrobacterota bacterium
TGCCCGATCCCCACAGGGGCTCCGGAGGCTCAACCAATCTTGGAATTGATGAATACCAAGCCGAGAATCGCCAACAATCCCGCATTGGTGAAGGTTAAGAACCCGTTGCGGAGGACTTGTGGCACCGTCTTATTGCCCAGATCCATTCCAACCTGGAACTGGATCCCAGGGCCGTTCAGGCCTTTGATAAATTCGTCATTTCTGGCTCCATCTAAATCATTGCGGACATCTGCCCAGGGAGAGTAGGAATAGAAGGGACCAACTTCGAGACGGATCCGGTCCCAGACCACCGTACCCGCGTCAAATTCTGCCCGATAAATGAATGCCCCTGGCATGGCCACTAAGAAGCTTCCGGTCAGGCTGGCATCGAACCGATCGCTCCATTTCCAAGAGGCGAAGGCTCCGAGGCCTGAAGCGTAGTAGGATCCGGATTCGTCGATACTTCTGGCACTGGTCCCGTCTGGGTAATTCGCTTCAAACCCATGCTCGAACTGGTAACACTCCAAAATCGTCGACTTGAAGCCCAGTGAAACCGGACCGATTTCGGTGATGGGAAAACGGAATTTCAAGGCCACAGGAAGGCCCTCGTGGATCCCTCCCGACAAGCCGAGAGTCGCCGGGGATTCCCCATATGCTACTCCTGACAAGGACACTGAGCTAGCCAAAATTACAGCCCAGAGAATTCGCATTTCAATACTCCATTGGGGAAGGTTCCAAACGAGGTGACCAAACTGAGGTGGGAAACTGCGGCTTGGGCAGGGAAGGCCAGAATAGTCGATGCGGACAATCGGAGCCGTATGGGTGCGGGAACGTTCATGAAATTGAAATTTAGGAAGCCATGGGATCCGGATCTGTGATCCAAGTCACATTAGGGTACACGGCCAAAATGGATCACCGCATCTATGGCAACCTATCTTTCCCCGGTATAGCCCTTCGCAAGCTGCCGATCGGGATCCAGGACTTTCCTCGCCTTCGCGAGGACGGATACACCTATGTCGACAAAACCGCACTGGTGTACAAGCTGGTCAACGAAGGCAGCGTCTACTTCCTCTCACGGCCTCGACGGTTTGGAAAATCGCTGTTGTGCAGCACCCTAGCGGCCTATCTGGAGGGACGTAAGGAGCTGTTCACTGGGCTGGCGATCGAAACGCTCGAAGAGACGTGGACCAAGCATCCGGTTTTGCGACTCGACCTGAACGCCGAGAAATACGACTCGGTCGAATCCCTCCAAAATATCCTGACCTACCACTTGGTTCGGTGGGAGACAGAATACGGGACGGCGACCGATGCCTCCCTGCCTGGCCGATTTCGTGGCGTCATCGAGCGCGCCCACAAGGTCACCGGCCAACGGGTTGCGGTGATTGTGGACGACTGCGGAGGCAGGGATGCCGGAGCAGCAAACGCCCAAAGGGCGGGCCCGGAGGGCGGCCCACAGGATGTGGGCCGTGAATACGACAAGCCGTTGTTGCAAACTCTGGACAACCCGGCGCTGAACAAAGAGATGAAAGCGGCGCTCAAACCGTTCTTCGGAGTCTTGAAATCCGTCGATGCCCACCTCAAGTTCTTGCTTTTGACGGGCGTGACAAAATTTGGCCAAATCAGCGTCTTTTCGGATTTAAACCAACTCGCCGACCTTTCCCTGCACCCGTCCTACACCACCCTTTGCGGCATCACCGAGGAAGAACTTCTCGCCAATTTCGGCCCCGAGCTAGAAACACTTGCTTCGCAGCAGAAGATGAATGCGGTGGAAACTTTGGGCGAAGTGCGGCGCATGTACAACGGGTACAAGTTCCACCAGGATGGACCGAGCGTCTACAACCCGTTCAGCACCTTGAATCTTCTGGATCGGTTTGAATTTGTCGATTATTGGTTCCACCCTTCGACGGAGCTCAGGGCAGGAACGGGCACTCCCACCTTCCTGGTGGAGTTGCTCCAAAAGACCAA
>CAIKAA010000287.1 GCA_903825275.1 uncultured Fibrobacterota bacterium
CAGACAGAATTCTTACTCTTCCATGACAATGGTCAGATCGTGTCTGACTGGTGGCATGGGCGTCAAAAAGAATGTGAACTTTTAGTGACCTCCCTGCGACAAAGTCCTGACAGTTTTTATCAGAGCTTGCTCGCGTTCACGCACGACTCACTCCGGAGAACCATGTGATGGCAAAATCCATCTGCTCCCGAACTGGAATCTTGGCAATCCTTGCCGTGATTCCCGGTTTGGCTCAAACGACGCCGGCACCGGTCGGCCAGGATGCCCAAAAGGCCGCCCTGGACAGCATCGACCAAAGCTTGGACCCGATTGAGGCGCAAGCCCGTCGATCGATCTTTGGCGGCGGATCCAAGCCGGTGTCCTTTTCTGGCGAAGCTGTGATGAGATTCTTGGGTACGTCGTACGACAAGAATCCGCAATGGCTTGATCAAGACGCGACCGAAACCAAGAACGGTCTCGCAAACTTGCGTCTGGGAATGGTTGCGGCCCCGAACCGCTATGTTCGGTTGTGGACAAGGGTTGGTTTTACAACCATGATGAACGGAACGGCCAAATCAGCTCCGAATACGGGGAACTCCACGGCCCAGAATCCTGGAAATCCGTTCTTCTTCGGCTCGCCCCGGGAAGGGAACGTGGATGTTCGCGACAACGGCCTACCGGATGATTTGATGGCTGGTATGGTCATGAAGACAGGTCCGGCAGTGACCCAGGCGCGCATTGGTGGTGTCCTCTGGACCGAAGCCTCGCCGCTTTCGGTATGGAAGGGCCAAAACCGCATGTTCGGCTGGGACTATGTGCCCTACGAACTGGAACAATCCAATGCGGCCTATTGGGAATACGCAACCCTGAAAGGCGAAAAAACTGGTCGTGCAGCTTGGAACAAAAAACCTTTCCAAGGTGTCCAATTCGAATCGGTCGAGATGCCTTGGGATCTCTACTACAACGTCACCTATGGTTCCTTTGACATGGGCCAAAAGTACCAGCCTTTCAACATCAATACCGCGACGACGGAAGGTGGAATGTCGGGGAATGCTTATGTACCTCCCAATGCGGACTCATCCCTGATTCCAGGCAATTATGCCACCGGATCAAAAGGACTTGGAACCGAAGACACCTACCGTCGCACATTGTTGGTCCGATTGGCCAAGGCGGAACTTCCTTTTGGGGTGACCGCAGGCATCAACTATGTCAACTGGATGGTGGAAAAGGATTATGCCAAGCAGTACTGGAATCAATGGTCGGGAACGGGAGCAAATGACAAAAACCCAATCATTTCCACCATTATTCGGGATCCATCTAATCCTACAGACACAAGCTACAGGGCCAACTATTTCTTGACGAGCCAAGTGGTTTCGATGGATGTTCGCCGCAATCTGTCCGGTGGACTACAATTCCACGTGGATATCGGGTTAAGCCAAGTGGATACTTCCTTCTTTAAGGTGGAAGATTCAGGGTTCGGTGGCGATCACTGGCGTCGATACAAGATTGGCGATTCAACAACGGTCACGAATTCCTTCGCTGGCGATGTCCTTGGGCACCGCAATAGTGGATGGGTTCCCGCCATTTA
>CAIKAA010000288.1 GCA_903825275.1 uncultured Fibrobacterota bacterium
GAAAATCGTGTTGGCCGAACAGCCTCAATTCAGACCCATTCCTCCATCGATCAAGACAATTTGGGAAGACTTCTGTCTCAGTGTTCTTGGCGCTATTCCAACGCTTTCGGCAAAAGTTCGAGCAATCTGGCAGAAAGAATATTTCGCTGCCTATCCGGAGACTGATCCGAATTTCTTCCCGGACCTTCCGACTGACCTTCCCGATTCCATCCTGGATAGGGAGGTCTGGATCGCGACCATCGCAGACCTTCCACCGGAATTGAGACGGAATTTGTCGCGGTGGCAGAATTCACTTCGCCGTCGATGGGGGCGGATCGAACGAATGAACACCGCATGGGGCACGAATTGGACCTCATTTGGTTTGGTGCCCCCATTTGATCGTGTCCCTCTGGATGCAGATCCATTACGCGACTGGGCGACCTTTGAAAACTTCTTGGAGCCGGTCGCTTCCTTGGCGCACCGTTTCCTTGTGCTAATTCCCACAACGGGCCCCCTCGATGACCGTTCGGATTACGCCCGAGTGGTCGACCACACCCGCCGCGTCGTGGAGTTGGAAAAACCAGCTCATACATCTTTCGACATCCAGCCCTATTGGGCATTGTTCCGTGTGGGCCAGGCTCGAGTTGGCCTGGACAGCGCACTCAGCGAAGGCTCCCGTTCCGAAGCCCTGTGGACTTGGCTTCGTGTTGGATCTGCACAAATCGGGGCCACCAGAATTTGGTGGGAGAAATTGCCTGCCGACCGATTCCTGATCGAAAACCAAAGTTACCGCACACGAGGAGGATAAAATCATGGGATGCAATTGCCAATCGACCAGCGGGGTCCTTGCCACAGCGGCCGACCCATGCCAACGGGTGAATTATACTCTGGGCATGATCCTGGGAGTCGACGACTTCGTTCAGGAGCAAATCTTTCACAGCGCCCACCGGGAGGCTGTCGCCAGACTCGGTTTCGGGTACGGAACCATGAGTGGATTACAAGCTTCCCTGGAGCCTACAAGATCCCCTGTACAACTCCGAGTTGGGACGGGAATGGCACTGGCTCCATCGGGTCGATTGATTCGACTAAATTTGGATCAATGCTGTACCATCAGTGATTGGTTGACCGCCAATCCGATCCTCACCTTCCTGAGGGATAACCACCTTAGCGAAGCCGATTGGATCCGCACTCGCGATGGGTTGGGTGACGGAAAATGGGTTAAGGCCTGGGTGGCACTCACCTATTCGGAAGCCTTGTGTGCAGATGTCCCCATTCCCGGAGAAGCCTGCCGCACCGAGGACAAGCTCACGGCCCCTTCCCGAATTGAAGATTCATGGAACCTGGAAATCACCTGGAACCGCCCTGACCAACTCGAAGAAGACGCACTACGTGACTTCTTCCGCTGGGTTTGCCAGATCCCTGTAAATCAGGACGCGACTGCTCCCACCGAATCCGATCTGCTGGACGAAATTCGCAGGGCCGCCGCAATTCGACTCCAAACCCCAGGAAAGGTCTTAGACGATCCAGGTTTTTTCCTTGAAGGGACGCCGCTGGGAACCGATGTATACAAAGGTCAGCTTTTCCGATCCGTTTTGCGTCTTTGGGTGACGGAATTGCGCAATGTCTGGTGCGCCCAATATTGCTGGGCTCCCGCCACGACGGATGCTGACTCCCTGCTCATCTGCGGAATCTGGATTCCCTTGGTCGGATCATCGAATACCACCTGGACGATCGATCCGACACGCAACTTGGAACTCGATCAAGTACATCGTCCCATCCTATTGGGGCTCAATGCGATTCAAGAAATGGTCCAGCACCTGCCTTCACAGATACTGGAATCCTCCGGCACTTTAGGAGGCGACGTTTCTGGAACCCTCTCGGATTCCAAGGTGGAAAGACTTCAAGGAACGCTGATCGCGCCTGTCACGCCCTCTAACGACCAGATTCTGTTCGTTCAGAATGGAAAATGGGTACCTTCGGCACCCGGCGGCGACATTGATGGACCGATACAAGACATCCATGTAACTGGATTGCAAGGAACGGCTATCGCAACAGATACCCCTACAAACAGCCAGATTCTGTCCTTGCAAGCTGGGAAGTGGACCCCTTCCGCAATAGGAGGGGACATCGCTGGGCCGGTCTCGATGACCACGGTCACCGGACTGCAAGGGACGGCCATCGCAACAGACACCCCTACAAACAGCCAAATTCTGTCCTTGCAATCTGGGAAGTGGACCCCTTCCGCAATAGGAGGGGACATCACAGGTCCGGTCTCGACGACCAAGGTCACCGGACTGCAGGGGACGGCCATCGCAACAGACGCTCCAACAAACGACCAGATTCTATCTTTGCAGGCTGGAAAGTGGACACCTTCCGCAGTGGGAGGGGACATCATAGGACCGGTCTCGGCGACCAAGGTCGTCAAAATCCAAGGCGTCAACGTCTCCCAAACAGCGCCTCTCGTAGACCAAGTCTTGAAATACGACGGCACCTCCTGGACACCGGAGGATGCACCTTCTTCCCTCCCTTCGATTGGCCGTGGCCCCGATGCCTACGACCTTGTCGCTGCAGGAACGGTAATTCTTGAAAACACCCAGCAAGGTGTGATGCAAGCGAGGCTTATGGAAGGATATGCCAGCACCATCATTCTTCTTAACACATCCCTGCAGGCTCCTTGGCAAGTCAAAATCAATACCCTAACGGCTTCGATGAATCCCTTCATCGCCCAATTCACAAAGATCTGGGATCCCGAAACGAATCCCAGTACAGATTACGAAGTGATGTTGATTCGAGCTCCGGACGGACCGATCGCCTACATCCGATCCCCCTCAGGATCCACAAATACAATCATCTTCCAGTACCAACTCTTCCAGGCCGCCATGGTCACGGGACTCTGATATGGACACGACCAACACCATCGATTTGCGCACACCTCTGCTCGACGGCGGCATCGCTTCGGTCAAGTTCTTCAATGGCAGGCTCGTCACTTCTTCCGACATGGGACGCGAACAGGATGCTCGCAGACTATCCGATTCCCACGTGGCTCAAGCGATTGGTTGCGGTGTCATTCGCGGACTTCGCGTGTTGAAGCTCCAGGATTCCATCGTGACCATCGAATCGGGATCTGCCGTTGCATCGGACGGACAGGTCCTGCGATTGGCCAATGATACCAAGGTTAGCTTGGTCGCTCTACCCGACTCCTCCACCGCCTCGACTTCTGTCGGATTTCAGAATTGCGTCCAAATCGGGCGCCGATTTCAGAAACGGCCGGCCGAAGGTTATCATGTTTTGGTCTTATCACCGGCTCGCTCGGAAGTTGGAAAAGTCCGCGTGGTCGGAACAGATTTGGGACAAACGGGAACCAACACCGATACCAATGTGGATGGTGTTCAGTTGCGCCTCGTCGCTGTCCCTGGAGCAAAACTCCCGGGGACGCCTTCCGAAAATGTCGCAGCTCGCAATTTGATCGCGCATCTATTCTTCCGTTCCACTCAGGTCCCCCAACCTAGCATGGATGACATGACAGAAAACGGCCTGTTGTCAGAACTATTGAAACAAGGCCTCGACAATCCTTTAGGTCTTCAGCCCCAAGATGTGCCTTTGGCTCTGGTTCATCTCAATGTCTCTGGAGTGCTGGACCTGGTGGATATGTGGGCCTTGCGGCGGAGAATCCATCTTCCAGAAAGAATCTGGCCGGATCTAGAAAGCGTTCATCCAGGAAAAACCACTGGCAGTGAATGGGGGCCATTCCTTGGCTCGGATCTTGAGCCACGTGGCGAAGCCATGCTCCTCCAATTCCAAGATCATCTGGAAGAGTGGAGATCTTCTCTTCCCACTTTGAATGTTGTCAGTAAGTCTTCTTCGTTCAAAAACACCTTTCCGATTCTTCCTCCTGTGGGGTTTTTGCCGCTCGATCTGCTGGATTTGGGATTAGCCCTTGCGCCAAACTCAAGTCAAAAAATCGACTTTGGAAATCCTCCCGAAGTGGATTCCTTCATGGCCGCAAAAATCGTCCGGGAAGCCTTGAATCTTCCCGCATATCCTCGCGACGCCACGCCTTTACGAGTCATGCGGATCAAGGGCTTGTCTTGGCTCTTGTTTGTGCGGGATGTGATTGGAGAACGCTCGGCTCGCGAGATCAGTTTCGACATGTCCCTTTTGAACAAGGACACCTGGTGGAACCAAAACGGAGTGCAACAAAACGTACAATCCGTGGTCGACAAGCTGAACGAGCGCACCCAATCCATTGATAAGTTTGGTCATGCATGGAGCGTGGCGGTTAATCCTAACTCAGATTTGGGCAATAACGTTCAAGAAGCCCTAGACAAGTTAGCTTATGCTGTTCGCACGGATCATTCAGGGTTTTCACATGTCATCACTCCTGACAATTACAGATTTGTCCTCAATTCCCTGCAGTCTGGCGCCGATCTCAATCTTTTTTTCGAAGCAGGGACATACCACTTTGAGTCCCTGATGCGACTGGTCGGCAACACTTACAACCACCTGCGGATTCAGGGCGCTGGTGCCGGAACGGTTTTCTGTTGCCACTCCAAGCAAGCCTTCCAGGTTGTCGATTTCGCAACCTGCACTATCCTCGATGTCAAATTCCAAGGCCAGGGCGGTTGTCAGTGCCAGGGATATTATCCTGGCGGTTATTACCCGGGAGGCTATTACCCGGGTGGATCCTATCCGGGAGGCTCCTATCCAGGATACAATTACCCTGGATACTATTATCCAGGAAGTTATTATCCAAATCCGAACGATTGCACTAGTGACGAGGCGCCCTTCGACCCGTTCCGTCGCGATTCGTTTGTGAAAACTCCCGATTGCGACGAATCCTCCGATACGCTACCGCCAACCATCATCAAGATCCCACCCAAGAGGTATTCCGAGGAGGATCTCAAGCTACTTGCGAATATCATCTATTCTTGGCGTCATGCGACCACGGTCGCCCCAAAATCAATCCCTATCCTAGATGTTCTGATCAACGATGCAAGAAGCTGTCATCAAATCAACAAGACAACAGCAAAGCGCCTTTCGGCATCGCTGAAGAGGATCAATGGTGGAGGTGCCATCGATCCGAATGGTTGGGAGCCGTTTGACGATCTGGTCCAATTGGCAAATAGCGGACTCATCCTAACGGACGC
>CAIKAA010000289.1 GCA_903825275.1 uncultured Fibrobacterota bacterium
ATGCTTCGTCCTTGCTCGATGCGAGCGGATTCCGCGCAATCCTTTGTTTCCTGCCGCGGCGCCGGGCGAGGCACTCGGCGGTCCACTGCGCGCAAGCGCACACGCTCCCCGCCGAGCTCCTCGCCCAACACCGACAACGGGGACTCTTCTCGATTGCCAAACTCGGGATGCTTCGTCCTTGCTCGATGCGAGCGGATTCCGCACATTCCTCTGTTTACTGCCGCGGCGCCGGGCGAGGCTCTCGGCGGTCCGCTGCGCGCAGAGCCGCACACGCTCCCCGCCGAGCTCCTCGCCCAGCACCGACAACGGAGATCTCTGTGGGTTGTTCGATCTCCGTCCAACCCATCGAACCCGAGCCGGTTATGGCTCGGGTCCGTTTGCCTTACAGGTTCAAGCTGCCGGTGCGATACGCTTCGAAGCTGGTGAGGTCCAAAAGTCCATGGCCGCTCAGGTTGAACACGATCACCCGCTTTTTGCCTTCCCGCTTCGCTTCCAAGGCTTCGTCGATGACGGCCTTGATTGCATGGCTGGATTCGGGAGCCGGGATCAAACCTTCGGTCCGGGCGAACAGGGTTGCGGCTTCGAACACTTCATGCTGACCGTAGGACCTGGCCTCGATCAGATCCAAGTTCTTCAAGTGGCTCACGGTGGGGGCCATTCCATGGTAGCGCAAGCCGCCCGCGTGCAATGCCGGGGGCATGAAGTCATGGCCCATCGTGTACATCTTCATCAACGGAGTCGTCATCGCCATGTCGCCGAAATCGTAGCGGAATTCACCCTTGGTGAGGGAGGGGCAGGATTCCGGTTCGATCGCCAGCAATCTGGTTTTCTTTCCGCCTGTCAAATTTTGACGAAGGAATGGGAACGCGATCCCGGCGAAGTTGGATCCACCACCCGCGCAGCCAATCACCACATCGGGATACTCTCCGGCCATTTCCATCTGCTGGAGCGCTTCCAAGCCGATCACCGTTTGGTGCAGGCAAACGTGGTTGAGCACGCTCCCCAAGGCATACTTGGTTCCCGGATGAGTGACGGTGTCTTCCACCGCTTCGGAAATGGCGATCCCCAGCGATCCGGCCGTGTCGGGCATTTCGGCACGGATGCGTCGACCGAACTCGGTCTCCTGTGAAGGACTGGCGTGGACGGTTGCGCCCCAGGTCTCCATGGCCATGCGGCGATAGGGCTTCTGCCGGTACGACGATCCGACCATGTACACGATGCATTCCAGACCGAACATCCGGCAGGCCAGTGCCAGCGATCTTCCCCACTGACCAGCGCCCGTTTCTGTCGCGAGGCGCTTCACGCCTTCCTGCTTGTTGTACCAAGCTTGGGGAACCGCGGAGTTCGGCTTGTGGGAGCCCGCAGGGGAAACGCCTTCGTATTTGTAATAGATGTGGGCGGGAGTGTCGAGCGCCCTCTCCAAGCGAACCGAACGCATCAACGGAGTCGGGCGCCAAAGGGAGAGAACCTCGCGAACCTCTTCGGGGATTTCAATGTACCGTTCGCTCGACATTTCCTGGGCAATGATCGCCTTGGGGAAAATCGCCTCCATGAGCTCCGGAGCCATCGGTTCGTTTGTGGCGGGGTTCAACGGCGGAGGCATGGGCGTCGGCATGTCTGCGGCAATGTTGTACCAGGCTTCAGGAATGTCCTTCTGGACCAGATCAAATCGTGTCGCGGCTCTCATGAATTCTCCCTTATAACGAAAGCGCTCCAGCTCCCGTTCGTGTTGATGGAATCTGTAATCTTAGAGAGAATTATCTGGTTTGGCAGCCTATTGTGTGCAGGGAATTTTCAACAAGGGTCAGGAACCCAATGAAACCTCATCCAAACCGGGCTCTGCTGCCTGTAGAATCGGGTTTGATTCCTCCTCTTCCGGCTTGTTGATGGCATCCAGGATGATCTTGGCCAATTTCTGGCCGATGACATCCGTCAATTCCTTTTCATTGGCCTGTCGGATCCGCGCGACCGATCCAAATTGCTGCAAGAGCAAGCTGCGCTTGGACGGTCCGACACCCGGGATCGTGTCCAGCCAAGAACTGGCGATGTGTTGGGTGCGCTGTGTGCGCTGGAAGGTGATCGCAAAACGGTGGGCTTCGTCGCGAATGTGTTGGAGCAATTTGAGGGCGGGAGAGTGGAAAGACAAGAGGATGGGATCGCTGCGTCCCGGCAAAAACACTTCCTCGATCCGTTTGGCCAAGCCCAACAACTGTTGTTCCGGAAACCCCTCGGAACGAATCGCTTCCACAGCCATTCCCAATTGTCCCTTGCCACCGTCGATCAACACCAAATCAGGAGGATCTGCTTGTTCCTCGCGCAAGCGGCGGAAATGGCGACCGACCACTTCCTTCATGGAAGCGAAATCGTCGATGCCATCCACGGTCTTGACGTGAAATCGGCGATAGCCTGCCGAATGTGGCCGTCCGTCGATAAAACACACCAGGGAAGCCACGGTTCCAGTTCCCTGCAAATGCGAAATGTCAAATCCAATGATTCGACGCGGAGGCTCGGCCAATCCGAGGGATTCTTGAAGGGCAGCAACAGAGTGGGAAACTCGGTTGCGCGTCTCCAATTTGGCCAAGTGCTCCACCAACAACATCCGCGCATTCGCCAAAGCCATGCGGATGGTTTTGAAGGAGTCACCTTGTTTGGGTTGCAACAGTTTCACTTTGCGGTCCGCCAAGGAGCTCAAGTGAGCTTCGATCAACTCGCGATCCCCCGGCATCGCAGATAGGTGAATTTCCGGTGGAGGCGCTTGGACCCCAGGTGGATAGAAGTCGATCATCACCCGTTCCATGACTTCGGCATCGTCTTCTTCCAGTGGACACTTCACGATTTTGTGGGATCGGTCCAGCACCGATCCGCCGCGAACCATGAACCGCGTCACACAAGCCCATCGCCCTTCCCGGGACAACGCAAAGAGGTCCAGGTCGACAAATTCTCCCAGATCCATTTTTTGACTGAGCCGAATCTTTTCCAGCGAGGCAACTTGGTCCCGGCGGCGTGCCGCGCCCTCGAAATCAAGACGGGAAGATTTTTCCATCATCTCGCGGGTCAACTCCGCAATCAGGTCCAGGTTGCGACCTTCCAGCAGTAGGATGATTTGCCGGACGATGGGCTCGTAATCGGATTCGCTCAGTGCCCCAATGCAAGGCCCATCGCAACGCCCGATGTGGAAAGACAGACAGGCGCGTTCCAGGCGTTTCTGGCGCAAATCCAACTCGCAATCCCGAATCCGAAACAGCTCTCGTGCCAACCCCAGGGTTTGGCGCATGGCATGGGCGTCGGTGTAGGGGCCGAAATACTTGTGCTTGTCTTTTTCAATCCGGCGCACGACTTCCAAGCGAGGAAAGGCTTCCCCCAAGGTCAATCGCAAATAAGGGAAATGCTTGTCATCCTTCGCGAGCACGTTGTATTTGGGCCTGTGCTGGCGAATCAAATTGGCTTCCAGGATCAAGGCTTCCAGCTCGTTGTCGGTCACGATCCATTCGATGTCGACCACGTGCTTGTGCAAAACCATCGCGGCTCTGTGGTCTGTTTCGCGGCCTTGGAAGTAACTGCGAACCCGGTTCTTTAAAACCTTGGCCTTCCCGATGTAGATGATCTCTCCGGCTTCGTCTTTCATCAGGTAGACGCCTGGTTTGGACGGAAGATCTTCCAGACGCTCCTTGATGCCTCGTTCCCTCGGGTTCGTCATGCGATCCTAAATCTACAGAAGTTCCCCATTGGAATACAAACGAAAAAAGCCCCTGCGCGCGTGCGCAAGGGCTCTGCTCGATTCTTTCCCGAAGGAAAGATTAGGTCTTGTCGGATGAACCTTCGGTGATGTCCACCTTCTTGGCTGCAGCCTTGGGAGCCTTTGCCTTAACGGTCTTCTTCGCGACGGCATCTTCGACGAGCGAAATGATGGCCATTTCTGCGGCGTCTCCGGCCCGTTCACGATCCAGTTTCAACACGCGGGTGTAGCCACCCACGCGAGCCTGGTAACGAGGGCCGATCTTGTCGAACAAGCCTTGAAGGACTGCGTGATCATGGATCACACGAGCCGCTTCACGGCGAGCTGATAAGTCACCCCTCTTGGCAAAGGTCACCAGACGTTCCACCAAGGGCTTCACGGTTTTGGCCTTGGCCACCGTGGTACGCACTTGACGTTCCATTTGATTTTCGTTCAATCCCTGACGCAACACTGAAGTTGCCAGGTTTGAAAGCATTGCCTTGCGGTGTCCTGCTGGACGCCCTAGACGATTTGTCTTTACTCCGTGCTTCATCTCGATAGCCTCAGTCGTTGAGGTAGCGGTCGACGTCGAAGCCAAAGCCCAAACCAAGTCCCTGCAGGACCTCGTTGAGCTCAACCAGCGACTTACGGCCGAAGTTCTTGTACTTGAGCATATCCTGCTCGGAATTGCGCACTAGGTCGGCGATCGTGTGAATGTTCGCCATGCGTAAACAATTGCTGGAGCGAACCGATAGCTCCAGTTCGTCAACCCGCATTTTAAGTATGGATCCAATCCGCTCGCGTTCGCCATCGTTCTCGGAGGTGTCGGCCTGCTCGAGATCCCCTTCAAAATTGATGAAGAGTTCGAAATGATCTACCAGAAGCTTCGAGGCATAAGCCAAGGCGTCTTCGGGTGAGATGCTTCCGTCGGTGTTGATTTCGAGAGTGAGCTTATTGAAATCAGTCTTCTGGCCAACGCGGGTGTCTTCGACAATCACGTTGACTTTGGTGACCGGCGAGAAGTGGGTGTCGAGGTAGATCCAACCGATGGGATCTTCCGGACGCTTCAAGTCGTCGCTGAGCACATAGCCACGGCCCGACGAAACGCGAATTTCGATCGAGAGGCTGGCATTTTTTTCCAGAGTCGCCAAGTGCAGGTCTGGATTGAGGATGATGACATCAGGATTGGCATCAATGGCCGAGGCCTTGACTTCACCTTCACCCGTGACATCCAACTTCAACCGAGCATCGCGATCGGAATGCAGCTTGAGACGCAACAGTTTCAGATTCAAGATGATGTCGGTGATGTCTTCCTTGACTCCGGGAATGGTCCCGAATTCGTGAGGAGCACCCTCGATCTTGACTGCCACCGCTCTTGCCCCTTGCAGGGAAGAGAGCATCACGCGCCGAAGCGCGTTCCCGACGGTGATTCCCCAGCCGCGCTCCAAAGGCTCGACGGAAAACTTTCCGAATGTTTCGCCTGAGGCAGGGTCCTTTGCGACCCCCTTTGGCATCTGCAGCGCTTTCCACTTCATTGCGGCTCTCCTTACTTGGAGTAGAGCTCGACGATGAGTTGCTCGTTGACCGGGGTTGGGATCTGCGTACGAACCGGCGTTGCAAGAACGCGGCCAGCAAGCTTCACTTTATCCACGGAGAGCCACTCAATGTCGGGGCGACGGCTAGCACCGGCCAGGGCACCCTGGACGATCTGCAGATTGCGCGAAGACTCGACCAATTCCACCACATCGCCCACTTTGAGACGAATGGAAGGGATCGAAGCCTTACGGCCATTCACCATGAAATGTCCATGGCGAACCAGCTGACGAGACGTGTTGCGATTGGGCCCGAAGCCCATGCGGAACACGATGTTGTCAAGGCGCAGTTCAAGCAATTGCAACAGGTTTTCACCCGTAACACCCTTGGCATGAGCTGCTTCCTCGAAGTAACCACGGAACTGCTTTTCCAGCAATCCGTAGGTACGCTTGGTCTTCTGCTTCTCACGAAGCTGGGTGCCATACTCGGAAGCCTGACGGCGACGGAGCATTCCGTGCTGACCAGGAACGACATTGCGACGTTCGATGGCGCACTTTTCAGTAAAGCAACGATCGCCCTTCAAGAAGAGCTTTTCGTGTTCGCGCCGGCATAGCCGACAAACGGGACCGCGATAAACAGCCACTGGGTTAGACCCTCCTGCGCTTACGTGGGCGGCATCCGTTGTGCGGAATGCCTGTCACGTCTTTGATCGAAAGAATATCGAGGCCAGTGGCCTTGATCGAACGCACTGCTGCTTCACGACCCGAGCCAGCACCCTTGACAAGAACATCGGCACGACGGACACCCATATCCATCGCAATCTTGGCGGCAGCTTCCGCTGCAACCTGGGCTGCGAAGGGAGTGCTCTTTCGAGACCCCTTGAATCCGGCTTTGCCGGGGGTTCCCCAAACCAAGACGTTTCCGGCTTGGTCGGTGATGCTGATGATCGTGTTGTTGAAGGAGGCCAGGACGTGAATCACGCCCGTGGAATCCGCACGCTTCTTGCCCTTGCGCCGCTTTTCGCCCTGTTCGGGGGCTTCCGCGACTTCCTGGGCTTGAACTTCCAGATTTTCGGCCATTTTACTTTTCTTCGATGAGTTAAAGGTTACTTCTTCTTATTCGCCACGGTCTTGCGCGGGCCCTTGCGTGTACGAGCATTTGTGCGCGTACGCTGGCCGCGGACCGGCAAACCACGACGGTGGCGAATGCCCCGGTAGCAACCGATGTCCTGAAGTCGCTTCAGGGTGATGCCCAGCAGGGAGCGAAGATTGCCTTCCACGGGGAAGCTGGCTTCCACGTAGGCGCGAATCTTACCAATCTCCTCATCAGATAGTTCGCCGATCTTCTTGGAACGCTCAATGCCTGTGGAGTCCAGGATTAAGGTGGCACGGGTGTGACCGATGCCGAAGATGTGCGTCAATCCGAATTCGGAGCGCTTAGAGTTCGGGATTTCAATACCGAGGATACGAGCCATTCTAGATTACCCTTGCTTCTGGGTGTGCCGGGGGTTCTTTTTGCAGATAATGCGTACGATCCCCTTCCGGCGGACGATCTTGCATTCCGAACAACGGACCTTGATGGATGCCCTGACTTTCATCGAAACGTGTCCTTACTTGTGGCGGTAGACGATCCGTCCCCGCGAAAGATCGTAGGGGGACAATTCTAGTAAAACCCTGTCACCTGGCAAGATCCGGATGTAGTGCTTTCGCATTTTTCCGCTGATGTGCGCCAGAATCAGGTGCCCATTATCGAGTTCCACACGGAACATCGCATTCGGCAAGGGCTCAACGACTTTGCCCTCAACCTGAATGCCTTCTTCTTTCGCCACTCTTAATACCCCCGGCGACCGCGTATGCGGCCTTTATCCAGAAAGCCTTCGTAATGGCGCGTCATCAGATGGGCTTCAAGTTGTCTCAAGGTTTCCAAGGCCACGCCTACGCAGATCAGCACCGAAGTGCCACCCAAGTAGAAGCTTGTTCCAAGGCTTTCCTTGAAATAATACGGCCCAACAGAAATGATTGCTAGGAAGATGGCTCCAGGCAACGTGATTCTGGTGAGAACGTAATCGATGTACTCCGCGGTCTTCTTACCGGGGCGAATGCCCGGCACAAACCCACCAGACTTCTTCAGATTGTCTGCGATGTCGGTGGGGTTGTATTGGATGGCGGTGTAAAAATAGGCAAAGAAGATGATGAGGAAACTAAAGGCCAAAGCGTATGCCCAGTGCCCCGGTGAAAGGACCCGAGCCATGTCTTGGATCACGTTCACGTTGGGAAGATAGGTTGCGATCGTCGCTGGGATGAACATCAGGGACGAGGCGAAAATGACCGGGATCACGCCTGCCGTATTGACCTTCAAGGGCAGGAAGGAAGCCGCTCCACCCATTAGTTTCCGCCCCACCATGCGGCGCGGATTCTGCAAGGGGATGCGACGAATGCCTTGGTCCACCAGCACGATGAACGCGATCACCGCGAAGATCATGGCCACGATCATGACGATGCGAACCACGTCATGCTCGCCGGAGATGAACAACTGAATTTCGTTCCACAGCGAGTGCGGAATTCTAGAAACGATGCCGATGAAAATGATCAAGCTGGTCCCGTTGCCAATGCCGCGAGCCGTGATCTGTTCGCCGAGATACATCACAAACATGGTGCCCGTGGTCAGCGTCAAGACGGTCAAGGCGGTAAAGCCAGCTCGACCCGCACCGGTCTTGAACATTTCCACCACAATGGATCCGCCATCATGCGTCGTGATCGAAAGCAAGAAGACGGAAACACCGAAGGCTTGAACAGCGGCGATCGCCACCGTCAAGTAACGGGTCCACTGCGTCAACTTGTTGCGGCCTTCTTGGCCCTCTTTCTGCAACTTTGCCACTGCCGGGAAAATGGTTCCCATCAGTTGCATGATGATCGAAGCAGAAATGTAGGGCATGATGCCCTGGGCGAAGATCGCGGCGTGAGCGAAAGCGCCCCCCACAAACATGTTGTACATGTTGAAGAGGTCATTGGACGACTGAGAGAAAAAGCTCCGCAGAGCAACCGAGTCGATTCCTGGAATGGGGATCAAGCCACCAAGGCGATAGATCACCAAAAGTCCAAGGGTAAACAGGACCCGTTTGCGGAGGTCCGGAATCTTCCAGATTTGAATCAAGCTCTGCAGGAACTTCACGATCAGACCTCTATCAGTTCGATCTTGCCGCCAGCCTTCTCAACCGAAGCCTTGGCTCCTGCGGAAACCGCATGAACCTTGAGCGTCAGGGCGCGATTCAGCTCGACAATGCCAATGAGCTTTACTTTAACTTTGTCCGAAGAAATCAAGCCGGCATTTTCAAACCCTGCCACGTCATAAGACGTTCCCGTCAGCTTGGCCAAAATAGCGAGATTCACTTCTTCAGGTTGAATCACTGCTGAATTGAAGCCGCGCTTGGGCAAACGACGCTGCAAAGGAGTTTGACCACCTTCGAACGTGCGTTTGTGCTTGGCTCCGGAACGAGCGTGAGCACCATTGTTGCCACGTCCTGCGGTGGATCCGTTGCCAGATCCCTCGCCACGGCCGCGACGCTTGGAAACCTTCTTCGCCCCGGCTTGGGGCTTGAGCTGATTGAGCTTCACGCTGCGATTTCCTTCACCGACACAAGATGGTTGACAACCTTCAGCATCCCGCGAGTCTGCACATTGTCGGGTTGGACCACGACCTGGCGGATCTTGCGCAACCCAAGAGCCTCAACGGTCTTGATTTGAGGCTGGGTGCAACGTGCAGTGCTGCGGACCTGGGTGATTTCGAGTTTCTTTGGCATGGTTTCCTCGACTTAGCGTCGGAGTTCTTCGAAGTCCTTGCGCAAGCGCAAAGACCGAAGCCCCTGGAGCGTGGCTTTCACCACGTTGTGAGGGTTCGTGGATCCCAATAGTTTGGTCAGGATGTTGTGGACGCCAGCCAGTTCCAATACGGATCTAGCTGCACCGCCAGCAATCACGCCTGTACCTTCGGAAGCCGGCTTCATCACGATCTTGGCGGCTCCAAACTTGGAGTACACTTCATGAGGAATGGTGTGCTTGTAAAGGGGCACTTCCACCACATGCTTGCGAGCGTTTTCCGTACCCTTGCGAATGGCTTCCGCCACGTCGTTGGCCTTGCCAGAACCGATCCCGACTTTGCCGGCACCATTTCCTACAACAACCAGGGCATTGAAACCGAAGCGACGACCACCCTTGACCACTTTGGCCACGCGATTGATCGCCACCACTTTTTCCTGAAATTCGCCCTCGACAGGAGCGACGGAGGCGTCACGCTCATTGCGTTCGTTGGCCATGCTCAGAACTCCAGTCCAGCGGAACGGGCGGCCTCGGCAACAGCCTTGACGCGACCATGATAAAGATATCCCCCACGATCGAAGACCACCGTGCTGATTCCTTGTTCCTTGGCCTTGGCGGCAATCAGCTCGCCAATGGCTGTGGAAGCGTCGGTCTTCGTCGACTCATCGGAAAGCTTTGCGAGCACATCCTTTGAAGTGGAAGAAATCTGAGCCAAGGATTTGCCCGTGGTGTCATCGACCAGCTGAGCGTAAATGTGTTTGAGGCTACGACGCACGCAAAGACGTGGACGTTCAGCAGTGCCGGAAATTTTATTCCGGACTCGAACGTGTCTTGCGATCCTCGACTGAAGTCTCATTGCTGCGAGATTTGACATTACCTATTCCCCCTTATCCGGACTTCTTGCCGGCCTTGCGGCGGATGGTCTCGGTGGAGTATTTAACTCCCTTGCCCTTATAAGGCTCAGGTTCGCGGAAACCACGGATCTCCGAAGCCACCTGCCCCACCTCTTGTTTGTCACACCCCTCAACCACGATTTTGTTCGTACCCTCCACCTTGACCGTAATGGACTTGGGTGGAGTGTAATTGACCGGGTGGGAGTAGCCTAGGAATAGCGTGATGCCAGTCCCTTTTTGCTCGGCGCGATAACCGACGCCGATGATTTCCAAATCCTTCCTAAACCCAATGCTGACTCCCTTGACCATATTGGCCGCAAGAGCGCGTTGGGTTCCATGAAGAGCCTTGATGGCACCTTCATCGGAGGGACGTGTAAACACGACTGTATTTTCTTCGATTGCCACGGCAATCGAAGGATGTACATCGCGTGATAGCTTGCCCTTTGGACCCTCGATGATGAGGGTCGACCCGGTTAACGTCGCCTTTACCTTTTCAGGTAGGTTGACGGGATTTTTGCCGACTCGCGACATGTATCACCAAACCTTACAGAGGATTTCTCCGCCGACATTGGCCTCACGGCTCTGCTTGTCGGTGAGAACTCCCTTGGGAGTGGAAAGGATCGCGTATCCAAGGCCATTGATGACCTTTGGAATATCACCAACGCCAGCGTATAAACGCCGACCCGGTGATGAAACCCGCTCGAGTCCTTGAATTACAGGGGTACGACCACTGTATTTCAGGAGAATCTTGATCAATCCTTGTCGTCCATCGTCTATGACAACGAACTTACGAATGAATCCATTCTCCTGGAGGACTCGACAGAGTTCACGCTTGAGGTTGGATGCGGGAATGTCCACGGTGCGGTGTCCCGCACTTGAAGCATTCCGAATCCGGGTTAGGAAATCACCAATCTGATCACTGCTCGCCATTCGTCAGGTCTCCGGTCCGGGTTACCAACTGGCCTTGGTGACGCCGGGCAGGTCTCCCGTGAGCGCAAGCTCACGGAAGCATATTCTGCACAGGCCAAAATCGCGAAGGAACGCACGAGGGCGTCCGCAACGGCGGCACCGGTTATAGCGGCGCACCGTAAATTTCGGCGTCTTCCGCTGCTTCTCGATCATCGCTCGTCTTGCCATCTTTTCCTCAGTTCTTGCGGAAGGGCATCCCCAGGCCTTCGAGAAGAGCATAGGCTTGCTCATCTGTCGGTGCACTGGTGACGAATGTGATGTTCATTCCCAGCATGGTTTCGACTTTGTCGAAATCAATTTCCAGGAAAATGATTTGTTCTTTAACGCCCAACGTGTAGTTGCCACGTCCATCGAATCCCTTGCGGGATACTCCACGGAAGTCACGCACACGCGGGAGAGAAATGTTGATGAATCGCTCGAGGAATTCGAACATTCTCACGCCGTGAAGAGTCACCTTGGCTCCAATGGCCTGGTTTTCACGAAGCTTGAAATTCGAAATTGCCTTGCGAGCGCGAGTGATCACGGCTTTTTGGCCAGTGATCGCGCCCAGGGTCTTCGTCGCCTCTTCGATCAGCTTGGGGTTTTGAGTTGCCTCGCCGACCCCCATGTTCAGCACGATCTTCTCGAGACGCGGAACCTGCATGATGTTCTTGAGGCCGAACTTTTCCTGCAGAACAGGAGCAGTGACCTCAACGTATTTCTTTTTGAGTTGGTTCATCTTTTCGATACCCTCAGACCACTTCGCCCGTGGACTTGGAGATTCGGACGCGACGACCAGCTTCGTTTGCCTTGCGGCTCACGCGAACAGGTTTTCCATCCTTACCCAAAAGTGCCACATTGGACGCGTCAAGTGCCGCTTCGATCACCTTGATCCCACCTTTGGGATCTTGAGGCGAGGGACGAACATGCTTCTTGACTTGATTCACCCCTTCCACGAGGACTTTGCCGGTAGCCGGCATCGCCTGTAAAATCACTCCGGTCTTTCCCTTGTCTTTGCCCGACAGGACAAACACTCGGTCACCCTTTTTCACCTTCAGAGCCATTTTAGATCACCTCCGGCGCAAGGGAAACGATCTTCATGAACTGACGCTCGCGCAATTCGCGTGCAACAGGCCCGAAGATACGAGTCGCCTTTGGCTCACGTGAGTCATTGATGATGACGGCCGCGTTATCGCCAAAGCGAACATAGGAACCATCTTTACGACGTACGGAAGATCTGGTCCGGACAATCACGGCCTTCGCCACGGCGCCCTTTTTGACAGGGGCTCCTGGAGAGGCTGTTTTGACCGAGACCACGATCACGTCACCGACAGAGGCATAGCGGCGCTTCGAGCCACCCAATACCTTGATGCACATGACTTCACGTGCACCTGAGTTGTCTGCGACGACTAAACGAGTTTGCTGTTGGATCACTGTGTCGTCCCCCTCAGCGCTTTCGCTCGACGATGCGGACCAAACGCCAGCGTTTCCGAGCGGAAAGCGGGCGAGTTTCCATCACCTCGACCAAATCGCCTTCTTTGGCGTCGTTGGTCTCGTCGTGGGCCATGACCTTGGTCGACAGCGTCACAATACGGCCATACTTCGGGTGGCGCTTTTTACGCTCCACCGTCACCGTGATGCTCTTGTCCATCTTGTCGGAAACCACTCGGCCTACGAGGACCTTGCGGCGACCCCGGGAGGCGGTTTCTTCGACGAGAGTTTGCGTCTCGCTCATCGGTTGCCCTTCTCGGTAATGACGGTGTTCAGTCGGGCGATTTCGCGCTTCGCTTCGCGGATCGACGCGGAGTCCTCAAGTTTGCCGAGACTGTGCTGTAGTTTTTTCTGAAAAAGAGCGTCCTTCGCTTCCCCAAGCTTCTCGGTGAGAGCCGCTGTGTCGAGCGAACGAAGGTCTGTGGCCTTCTGCGTCTTCATAGGATATCCACTCCCAAAATCTTGCACTTGATGGGAAGCTTCTGAGCGGCCAAATTGAGGGCTTCGCGAGCCACTTCTTCACTGACACCACCGACTTCGAACATCACGCGTCCGGGAAGAGTGACTGCCACCCAACCTTCGACGTTGCCTTTGCCGGAACCCATTCGAGTTTCTGCAGGCTTCTTCGAATAAGGCTTATCAGGAAAAACCCGAATCCAGACTTTGCCGCCACGCTTCATGTGACGAGTCATCGTAATACGTGCGGCTTCCAGTTGACGGTTGGTGATCCAACCCTCTTCCATGGCCTGTAAACCGTAGTCTCCAAAAGAGACGTTGAAACCGCGAGTTGCGGTTCCCTTCATGTGACCGCGTTGGACTTTGCGGTGCTTGATGCGTTTGGGGCTTAGCATGGCTTAGGCCTCCTGGCCGACTTCGTCGGCATTGCGATTGCGACGGATGATTTCACCCTTACAAATCCAAACCTTCACGCCAATCGTTCCCGAAGTGGTGTGAGCGGTTGCCGTTGCGTAATCGATGTCCGCACGCAAGGTGTGCAGAGGAATGCGTCCGTCGCGGTACTTCTCGGTACGAGCGATTTCGGCTCCACCCAGACGACCGGAACAAACGACCTTGATGCCTTCGGCGCCCAGGCGCATCGAAGTGCTGATGGCCTTCTTCATGGTGCGTCGGAAGGCAACGCGCTTTTCAAGCTGCTTGGCGATGTTCTCGGCCACCAGGGCCGCATCGGTTTCAGGACGCTTGATTTCGCGGATGTTGATGTAGATCTCTTTGCCGGTGAGATGCTGGATCTCTCCCTTGAGACGTTCTACTTCTTCACCCTTTTTGCCGATCACGATGCCAGGCCGAGCAGTGAAGATGTTCACCGTGACCTTTTTAACCGTGCGCTCGATCCCTACGGACGAAATCGCCGCATGCTGGAGACGCTTCTTGATGTAGCGGCGCAAAAGCATGTCCTCATAAATGAGGTCCTGATACTGTTTGCCTTCCGCATACCACTTGGAATTCCAGGTCCGGATGATTCCAAGTCGCAACCCTGTGGGGATAGCTTTCTGACCCATTCTTCGTGCTCCCCTTTAGTCCGACACGACCACAGTGATGTGGCTCATCTTCTTAAGAATGCGGAACGCGCGTCCCTGAGCGTGCGGACGAATCCGCTTGAGCAGGGGGCCTTCGTCGATCATCACGGTCTTGACCTTGAGACGATCGATGTCCGAAGCGCCTTCGGCGTCCTTGACTTGGAAGTTCGCGACCGCAGATTTCAGGCACTTCTCCAGGAGATAGGCGCCCTTGTTTCGGCGTGAGAGCGAATGAAGGGTAACGAGCGCTTGGTTGACCCCAACCCCGCGGATGTGTTTTGCAACAATCCGAAGTTTGGGAGAGGACGAACGCACGAAGGTCGATTTGGCAAGAGCTTCCATTACTTCTTGCCTCCCTTTTCCGTCTTGGCGGCAGTGTGGCCCTTGAAGGTACGTGTCGGAGCAAATTCGCCGAGCTTGTGCCCGACCATGTTTTCCGAAACGTAAACGGGAAGGAACTGCTTGCCGTTGTGCACTGCAAAGGTCAAGCCCACGAATTGGGGCGCAACCGTTGAACGACGAGACCAGGTTTTAATCGGTGACTTTTTGCCGGAGGCCTGAGCCTCTTCCACCTTTTTGAAAAGGTGGGAGTCGACAAAGGCACCTTTCTTGAGAGAGCGAGACATTTGCGCTGATCTCCGTTACTTGGCGTGACGCGAGCGGACAATGAATTTGTCCGTGCGTTTGTTGTTGCGAGTCTTGCCGCCCTTGGCCTTTTTGCCCCAAGGACTAACCGGGTGACGTCCACCGGAAGTTTTGCCTTCGCCACCACCATGTGGGTGATCGACAGGATTCATCGCCACGCCGCGAACTTTGGGGCGACGACCAAGGTGACGAGCGCGACCCGCCGAACCTAAAGAAATATTTTCGTGGTCCAGGTTGCCGACTTGACCGATGGTCGCGAAGCAACGAGAAAGCACTTTGCGGAATTCACCGGAAGGCAGCTTCACGGTGACATAGCCAACTTCGCGAGAGGCGATTTCCGCGAGTGCTCCTGCGGAGCGGACAATCTGTCCACCCTTGCCTGGCTTCAATTCGATGTTGTGAACCATGGTTCCCAACGGAATTTTCTCTAGCGGAAGCACATTGCCGGGCTCGATCGGTGCCGTGGCACTGGTGATCAATTTGGCGCCCACAACCAAGCCCAAAGGAGCCAAGATGTAACGGCGCTGTCCGTCGATGTACTTCACCAAAGCGATGCGAGCGGTACGGTTTGGGTCGTACTCGATCGTTTCGACGACGCAAGGAATGTCCATGCGATCGCGAAGAAAATCGACCAAACGAAGCAGCTTCTTGGCACCACCGCCGCGACGACGGGAGGTGATCACACCCTGGGCATTTCTGCCGCCGGTGCGCTTCTTGCCTTCGGTCAGAGGCTTGTAGGGCTTGTCGGTCGTGATCTCGGCAAAGTCCGAAACGGTCTTGGTGCGGAGAACCGGTGTCAAAGGTCTGAAAGACTTTAGTGCCATGGTTTACACAGCCTCCAAGGCTTCGATGGTCTGGCCTTCGGCCAAACGAACAAAGGCTTTTTTCCAATCGGAACGAGATCCCGTGCCCTTGCGAACGCGTTTGATCTTGCCCAAAAATGAAGCCGTCCGCACACCTTCGACTTGCACTCCGAAGGCCTTTTCAATCGCCCAAGCAATTTCCTGCTTGTTTGCTGTCAAGGAGACTTCGAAGGTGTACAAGCTGCCTGTGTAGCGAGCCAGCGTGCTCTTCTCGGTGAGAAGAGGACGTACTACGATATCAGATACGTGCTTCATGCGGCCTCCTTGCGGGCCTTGAGTGCCTCAAGGGATGCCTTGGTCAAAACCAGCGTGTCGGCGGACAACACGTCGTACACATTCAGGTCCGAAGCGCGCTGCAGTTCCACATCGGGAACATTGCGAGCGGCCAAGGCCAGATTGTTGTTGGATGCGTCGACCAAAATCAGTGTTCTTTTGGATCCAAGTTCCGCTGCCGAAAGAGCTTTGACGAAGTCTTTGGTTTTGGGTGTCGTTGGGACCAGAGTTTCGAACACAACCACTTTGCCGGCTCCAGCACGCAAGCTCAATGCGGAAGCAAGGGCAACCCGCTTCGCCTTTTGATTCAACTTGCGTGTGTAGAGGTGAGGCACTGGCGCGAAGGCCTTGCCGCCACGTGCGTTCAAGGGCGACGTCGTCGTTCCTTGGCGCGCATGTCCGGTGCCCTTTTGCTTGAAAGGTTTTTTGCCGCCGCCGGAAACCAAAGCGCGATTCTTGCCCATCGAGGTGCCCTGGCGTTGGTTGCCAAGGTGGATCACGACGGCTTCGTGCAATAGTGCTTCGTTGACAGGTTGGGCAAACAGGTCGTCCGGAAGATCGATCTCTCCCGACTTCACTCCCGCCTGATTGTAAAGAGTCGCCTTCGCCATCAGATCTTCTCCACGATCACAAATCCGTTGATCGGGCCAGGTACGGCACCGCGGATATAGAGGAGGTTGTTCTCGGCGTCAATTTTGACCAGCAACAAATTGCGTGTTGTGGTCGAAGCGTTTCCGTATTGTCCAGGAAGTTTCTTTCCAGGAATGGTACGGGCCGGATAGGTGTGCGCGCCTGCAGAACCAGGGGCACGGTGATTCACGTTACCGTGAGTCTCGCGACCGCGCTGGAAGTTGTGGCGCTTGATGGTGCCAGCGAATCCCCGTCCCTTGCTTGTTCCGCGAATGTTGATTCGCTTCACGCCTTCGAGGACAGAAACTGTCACGTCAGAGCCGACAACCGGGGTTTCGCCTTCAAGAGGCAATTCCACCACGAATTGAGGAGCCGTTTCCAATCCCGCCTTGGCGAAATGGCCCAACTCCGACTTGCTGACGTTTTTTGGCTTGCGAAGACCGAATCCGATTTGGACCGCTTCGTAACCGTCGTTTTCTTTGGATCGTACTTGGGTGACCTTGCAAGGACCCGCCTCGATGATCGTTACGCCCATGGACGTTCCGTCTTCGAGAAAGACTTGGCTCATCCCTAGCTTTTTGCCGAGAATGCCCTTCATGGCTTAGACCTTGATCTCCACCTCGACGCCAGCTGGAAGATCTAACTTCATCAGCGAGTCGATGGTCTGGGGTGTGGTGTCCATGATGTCGATCAAGCGTTTGTGGACGCGGATCTCGAATTGCTCGCGCGACTTCTTGTCGACGTGTGGCGAGCGCAGGACGGTGTAGACGGAGCGAGCCGTGGGAAGAGGCACAGGACCCGAAATACGAGCCCCGGTGTTCTTCGCCGTGCGGACAATATCTGCCGCCGACTTGTCGATCATGCGATGATCGAAGCTCTTGAGACGAATGCGAATTTTCGTAGCAGCCATTTTTACTTCACAATTTCGGTAACGGTGCCGGCGCCGATCGTACGACCACCCTCACGGATGGCGAACTTCAGGCCCTTGTCCATGGCAACAGGAACGATGAGCTCGCCCACGATCGAAATCGTGTCGCCAGGCATCACCATTTCCACGCCTTCAGGTAACTCGACCGAACCCGTCACGTCCGTGGTCCGGAAGTAGAACTGGGGACGGTATCCCTTGAAGAACGGAGTGTGGCGTCCACCCTCTTCCTTCGAGAGAACGTAAATCTCGGCTTTGAACTGCGTGTGGGGCTTGATCGAGCCCGGCTTGCACAGAACCTGGCCGCGTTCGATGTCCGACTTTTCGCAACCGCGCAGCAGTACGCCCACGTTGTCGCCAGCCTGACCTTGGTCCAAGAGCTTGCG
>CAIKAA010000290.1 GCA_903825275.1 uncultured Fibrobacterota bacterium
CCTCGTTGGATATGGGAAAAACCTGGGATGTCCAACCGGGAAACGTCGTGGGAAAACTGATCCACAAACTCGCCGATGGGCTTTTCGTGAGCCTGACCTCCGCGGGGACCAGCGGGCGCCGCTATTGGCTATCTCATTCCGATCTGGGTGGATGGGTGGAGGTAGATTCCACCCAAAAGGGAATCTTGAATGTCGGTTCCGACGCCTATGTCGTCGAAGCTCACTCGATCTACAAGTTTGATTTTTCGGGGATCGGGATCCTGCCGCGATCGGCATCCATCCCCCTTGGCTTCACTCGCTCCTCTGTCGGTTTTGTCGTAGATCTCCCCGCTTCCACCAACGGCTCGCCTTGGATCGTGGCCGGGCTGAATGGACAGATTTTGGCAAGCGGCAAAATCTCCGCATCGCGCGTGGAAATTCCCTTCGGGCTCAAAGGGGGCGTGTTTAAGGTCGGAGAATCCCTGCTACGCCTGCCGCCGTTCTGAGGCGAGGTTCATTCTCCTCTGGTCTGATACCCCGAAAGCCTGTCCTGAGCTTGACGACTGCTACGGCACGACGAAACCGGCAGGGCACCTTTGGTGCCAAGGGAACCCTGCGAGGGTTTTAACCCGAGCCCATGTAGGATCGCTGGGTTCACGCAGCTCGGACTAAAGTCCTCGCATGATCCCTGGGACACAGCGGCGCTGCATTGCTCGGGGACCCTGCGACCGCTACGTGTTTACAAAGCAGGCGGGGCACCCGCAGGGTGCCAAGGTTTTAACCCGAGCCCATGCACCCCGGGACACAGCGGCGTGGCTTTGCTCGGGCGGTGTCCCGAGGCTCCCCTGAGCCCGTCGACTGCTACGGCATTCCGAAACCGGCAGGGCACCTTTGGTGCCAGGGGTGGTTTATACATCAGGATCCGTGATTACGGATCCGGCTAGCTCGATCGGTGGCCTCTACCCCCACCCGTCGCGCAAGAAGGCTCTCAATCCCAAATGCTTCACGCCGCGTTCGTCCTGTTCCAGCGGGTCCATGCTGACCACGAGCTTGGGATGGTTGTCGCCAATCGCCAATAGATTGCCAAACTCGCGCGCGCGGGTGGTGGCATCCGCCATCAGGTAGGTCGCCTGCACGTACATCCGGTCGGTGCCGCGATCGCAGACAAAATCGATTTCGCGACCGTCCTGGTCACCAGTGCAAATCGTCCAGCCATCCATCAAAAGGCGGTGGTGCACGGCGTTTTCCACCACCTTCCCGACCTCGTCGGGGCGGGTTTGGCGCAAGGCGGCGCGAATGCCCAAATCTTCGAAATAGTGCTTTTCGGCCACCTCCAAAAACCGCTTTCCGACCAGGTCTTGACGGCGAACTCGCCGGACCAAATAAGCCTGTTCCAGGTGGTGGAGGTATTCCAAAATGGTGGGAACCGAAGCCGCGGCGCGCTGGCTTTTCAGAAATTTGGCGATGGACGTGGAAGAAACCGGCGAGCCCACCGAATCGGCCAAGAACAAGACAAGTCTTGTCAACAAGTCGTGGTTTCGCAGGATGTGTCGCTGGACCACATCCTTGAGGATCGCCGTCTGGGCGATGCTTCCCAAATACTCGAAAACCGTGTCGTCGCGCAACGGGAGGTGGCGCAAAAAGGGCAAACCACCATAGCGCAGATACAGCCGCAAACTTTCCTCGCCATCTTCCCGATTGTGGAAGACCAAAAATTCATCGTAGCCCAAGGGGGTCATCTCGATGGAAATCGATCGGCCAGCCAACCGAGACGCGATTTCTCCGCTCAGCAACTCGGCATTCGAACCGGTCACATAAATGTCCCACCTCCCTTCGGCGGCCAGGCTTCGCAAGGCCTTTTCAAACCCTTCGATTTCTTGGACTTCATCGACCAGCAACACGGCATTCCCCGCCCGGGAATGCTCGGCGGCCAAGGCCAACAGGTCGTCACTGGTACGGACATGTCCCCACTCGGCCATTTCTCGCTGCACAAACAGCGGCGCCCTTCCCGAACGCCGTTCAAGTTCAGAGGCCAAGCTTTGCAAAAAGGCCGATTTTCCCACCCGGCGCTGTCCAGTGATCACTTTGATCAACGAGCTTCCCATCCAAGGATTGATTTTTGCCCTGGTTCGAGGTCGGAAGAGAACTGTATCAATCATAGGTGATGGATTGATGAAAATTGTTGCATTTGTTAATTATACCTAACTAAATAACTTAAAGCAAATCGGATAAGTGCACTCCAACAAGCAGGGAGGGTCTTTCCTGGGCACGTTCAAGACGGCCTCCACGGAAAAACCGCCCTGGGTTCGAGACTTGATCGCAACGGCCCGGGGTTGGGAGCCAGAAATCCCCCGAATTCGAAGATCACCCTTCGGAGTCAAACGTCCTGAGCGTAGTTTCGTATCGTTAGAGGCATTGGGGGGGTCTTCACTGACCCTCTTCTCGCTTTCAGGAGACCCTATGTATTTGCCGACCATCATCGAGACCACAGGACGCGGAGAACGCGTCTATGACATTTACTCCCGGCTCTTGAAAGAGCGGATCATTTTCATCGGGACCGAGATCAACGACGCCGTGGCCAATGCCGTCATCGCCCAAATGATCTTTTTGGAATACGAAGATCCGGAAAAAGACATCATCGTCTACCTGAACTCCCCGGGAGGATTGGTTTCCGCTGGCCTTGCCATCTACGACACCATGCAGCACGTGAAGTGCGATGTTTCCACGATCTGCGTGGGATCCGCCGCCAGCATGGGGGCCGTCTTGTTGGCCGCCGGCGCCCACGGCAAACGCTTCATTTTGCCCCATTCCCGGGTCATGATCCACCAGCCCATGGGCGGCGCGACCGGCCAAGCTTCGGACATTTCGATCACGGCCAAAGAGATCATCAAGATCAAGGTCCAGCTCAACGACATCCTTTCCAAGCACACCGGCAAAGAAAAGGCCGTGGTAGAGAAGGATACCGACCGCAACTTCTTCATGAACGCCGAGGAAGCCATCGCCTACGGGCTGGTCGATTCGGTGCTTTCCCGCGAACCCAAGGCCGTCAGATGACCCCCCGGGAGCGGCGCGGCACGTCGATTGGACGGGTGAAATGCTCGTTCTGCGGCAAGTCCAGTGATGAAGTTGGCCGGATGGTGACAGGCCCGGGCGTGAACATCTGCGATGAATGCATCGCGATGTGCAACGAGATCCTGGTCGAAGACAAGTCCAAAGCCAACGGCTCCGCTGCTCCCAACTCCAAAGGCAAGCTCCCGACTCCGTCCCAGATCAAAGGCCATCTGGACGAATACGTGATTGGGCAGGAACATGCCAAAAAGGCGCTTTCGGTGGCGGTGTACAACCACTACAAGCGCATCGGGGTGGTCGGCGCTCCCAAGACCGACATCCAACTCGACAAGAGCAACATCCTCTTGTTGGGCCCGACAGGATCTGGCAAAACCCTTTTGGCCCAAACCATCGCGCGCCAGCTCAATGTTCCCTTCACCATCGCCGACGCCACCATCCTCACCGAGGCTGGCTATGTCGGCGAAGACGTCGAGAACATTTTGGTGCGACTTCTGCAAGCCGCCGACTACGACGTGGAACAGGCCCAACGGGGCATCGTCTACCTGGACGAAGTCGACAAGATCTCGCGCAAGTCCGCAAACGCCTCGATCACCCGCGACGTGTCGGGCGAAGGCGTGCAGCAAGCGCTCTTGAAGATTTTGGAGGGGACCATCGCCTCCATCCCCCCCAAGGGCGGGCGCAAGCACCCCGAACAGAATTTGATCCAGATGGACACCCGCAACATCCTGTTCATTTGCGGGGGAGCCTTTGAAGGTTTGGAAAAAACCATTTCGGCTCGCGTGAACACGGCCCAACTGGGGCTTTCGGCCGATCCGCGCTCCAAGCGCTCCCGCGAGACTTCCGATTTGTTGTTGCAGTGCGAACCCGAAGATTTGGTCAATTTCGGCATCATCCCCGAGCTGGTGGGACGTTTGCCGGTGTTGGTGGCCCTTTGCGAATTGGATGAAGAAACCCTGCTCAAAATTCTCACCGAGCCCAAGAACGCGTTGGTCCGCCAATACCAATACTTGTTCTCGCTCGATGGACTGCAACTGGAGTTTGAAGAAGACGCCTTGCGCGAGACCGTGCGGATCGCCAAGGCCCGCAAGACTGGCGCGCGAGGCTTGCGCTCGGTTTTGGAATCGGCCCTGACCGACACCATGTTCGACGCCCCGGGTTGGAAGGATGTCGAAAAGGTGATCGTCACCCGCGAGGCCTTGTTGAAGAAAGTGCCGCCCACCTTGATCATGTCCCGCGAGCGCACCCGAAGACCCTCTGCTGCATGACCCTGCCTGGAACGATCAAAGACCTTTCCGAGGCGATGCGGGTCTACCATCCGTTTCACTCCATTGCCCGGGAAGAAATCGCCGATCTGGTGGCCGCTCGGTTTGCCAATGCTTCGGACATTCCCCCGTCCAGTTTTGCCACCCCGAACTCAAGTCCTTTTCTGGCCTTTAGTCCCGATTCCGAATCGGTACCCGACGAGGGCCCGGCCCAGCACATTCTGCTCCATGGTCCCGCCGGAAGCGGCAAACGAAACCTCGCCCAGGCATTGCAAACCTGTCTGAAAGGGACCCTCGACGTCCTGTTAGCGGAAAACGACAAGCCCCCTAAGGCGGAACACGGAATTGTGGTGTGGGTCACCCGCGAGGGAATTGTGCCCAAAGGCCTGCCCCCACGAACGCCCAGGGTGAAGGTGCGCAGCTTGTCCTCCAGCGAGAAGCAGCAACTGTTGGGCGTGTTGGTCGAATCGGTCAGCCTTTCCTACGGCCTGAATCCCTCGGAGTTTTTGCAAGACGACATCCTGAAAATGATTTTGACGGGTGGGTTTGCGGAAGCCGGAGTGTTGGGCGCCACCCAGCGGTTGCAAAAGCTTTGTCGACGCCGGGCGCGAACCCTTCTCGAAGGCCAATCGGTCCAAATCGACGCGGCTTGGGCCGCTTCGGTTTTGGGTCCCGAAGCAGTTCCCTTCGACCGGCTTTCCAAGCGGCTTTCGCCCGGCTGCGTGTACGCCCCCATGGTGTCGCCGTTGGGCGGCGCGATGGCCTTGATCGAGGTGTTCGCCCATCCCGGCAAAGGCCGTCTGGTTGTGACGGGCGCTGGACCGCAGGCGGAAATCGCAGGTCTGGTGGCCCGCAGCCGATGCCTTGCCCTGGCCCAACCCTTGCGCATTCCCCTGGACACCCTAACCGTGATGGATTGGCACATCCATGTGACCGGCCCCGAAGGCCCCAAGGATGGGGCGTCATTGGGGTGGCCTGTGTTGGTGGCAATGGCCTCTCACCTCTCGGGGATTGCGCTGGAGCCGCGATGCGCTTTCACGGGTGAAATCGGGTTGTCGGGCGAAATCCGCTCGGTCGGCGGCATCGAGGAAAAGTTTTTGGCCTGCGAACGCCAATCCATCAAAAGATTGTGGTTACCCGAACAGAATCTTCCTGATCTCGCCCAACTCGAACCCAAGGCCCTTGGAATGTGCCACCCCAGCCCGGTCAGCACCGACCTCGCGGCTTTGCACCAACTGAACTTGATTTCCACCAGGAAATCATGAACGGGCTGGCCCAACGACTGGCAGACCTGGAAGACAGAATCTGTCGCGCCTGCGCGGCAGCCGGGCGAACCCGTTCGAGCGTCCAGTTGATCGCCGTGTCCAAGCGCCACCCGGCAAGCGCGATCGACGAGGCGGCAGCCCTTGGTTTGACAGAATTTGGCGAAAATTATGTGCAGGAAGCCTTGGAGAAATTCCCTCGGTCCAATGCCCATCTCCACTTCATCGGAAGCCTCCAGCGCAACAAGGTCCGCAAGGTCCTGGGGATTTCCAGTCTGGTCCATGGCGTGGGAAGCCTTTCCGTGTTGGAGGCCATCGAGCGCATTGCGGGTGAAGAAGGTTGGGCCTCGAACTTCCTTCTCCAAGTCCACCTGACCGACGAACCCACCAAACAGGGTTTCTCGCGGGAGGAACTGCCCCTAGCGCTGGAATGCGCCGCCAAATTCCGCCACGCGTCCCTGAAGGGCTTTATGGCGATGGCGCCCTTGGAAGGCGGAGCACAAGCCGCCCGACCTGTGTTCGCCCAGGCCAGAGGATTGCTTGAACTGGCACGCCATCACGGTATCAACCCCGAGATTCTTTCCATGGGAATGTCCGAAGATTTGGAAGCCGCCATCGCGGAGGGCGCCACCCATGTTCGGGTCGGAACCGCGTTGTTTGGAAACCGGGAGATTTTGGAATGAGCAACGGTTCCGGAATGATGGCCGAGTTCGTCACCCTGCTCGGTTCCGGGGCGGTATTCGCCCTGGTGGCCCGCCAAGCCTTGTCCTTTCGCAATTGGACCAGCCAGACTTCCCTGTTTCGAGGCCTCGAAACCCTCACCGAACCATGGCTTGTCCCGGTTCGCCGCCACCTTCCTCGTTTACGGGGAATAGATTTAGCGCCTTGGGTCGCCGCCGCCATGGCCGCCGAGCTGACCATTGTCCTTCGCCTACTTCTTTCTCGAGGTTCCACTTGAACATCACCCCTCTCGACATCCGCAAGCAGGAATTCCGCCGCAAGATGCGCGGCTACGACCCCGAAGAGGTGCATGGATTCCTCGACCGCGTCGCGGTCGCCTTGGAAGAAGCCAACGCCGCCGTCTCGACCTTGGAAGAACACATGAAGGTCGCCGAAGGGCGTTTGGGCCATTATCGGTTGATCGAGCAAAACCTCCAGGACGCCGCCCTGACGGTGCAAAAGTCCTTGGACGAGACCAAACGCCTGGCCGAAAAGGAAGCCGAGCTGATCATCCGCGAGGCCCATTCGCGGGCCGAGAAGGAAGCCGCCTCGCTCCAAGACCGCATCCAACAACTCCAGTCCGACATCGCGACCCTGTCAATGCAGCGGACCAATTTCCTGGTGCGCTTGCGCGCCGTGGTGCGCTCCCAAGGCGATTTGATCGAAGCCATGGAGCTGGAAGCGTCGCTAGGAAAGCCCCACACCGACCGGAATCTGTGAGGCATTCACTGTGATTGCCATGCCGCAGGCCCTTGGCACCTGAGGTGCCCCGACAAGGACTGGAGCGTGCAGCGGTCGAGACGAGCTCCACGGCGTTGTGCTCTCCTCAGGACGAGCGGCGTCGGGAGAACCTTGTTCTCCATAACTCAGAAGGTGTTTACGAATGCATTCCGAGTTGTGAAATCACCGCTCGTCCTGAGGAGGCCCTTGGGCCGTCTCGAAGGGCGAGCCGTCAATAATGGCCTGCTGTAGGAGATTCGCGTTGCCGAGAGATCTACCACTCCAAATTCTGTCTAGTACTGCGTTCGATGCCCTCGAACCCCAATCCCCTTGGGACTTTTCTGGATTCCAAAAGCTCCTGGATGCCGTAGACAAAAAATGTCGCGTCCAAGAATCCGCGTTTGCGGGGCAGATCGCGTGCAAGGCCGGCTGTTTTCATTGCTGCCGACGCATTCCCACCATTCTTCCGGTCGAATGGGCATGGCTCCAGCAAAACCAACGCGCCTCAGCGAATTCCATCCCTTTCGCCCCTGGGCAACACCCCGAAGAAATGTCGACGGCACAGCAGGGAGCGCTTCGTTCCGAATTGCACCCCGATGAATCTCTTTGCGACCATTTGGATGCCGCCGGACTTTGCTCGATCTATCCCGCCCGCCCCCTGATCTGCCGTACCCACGGGATGCTGTTGTTGTCCGACGAGGGAATCGACCACTGCCCCTGGAATTTTCCGTCCCTCACGGAGGTCGAAGAAGACCACGTCTTTCGGTTGGAAAACTTGCACGAAACCCTGCTTCGGGTGAATCTGGCCTTCTTGGCTGGCTCTTATCCGTCCAAATGGAGGGAATTGGCCTTGATTCGGATCGAATTCCAAACCCTGAAGTGACATTCTGGTGGATGTAAGGCATTTTCCTTACAGATGAGTTTTGTTCTTGAATATCTCTCGGTGGGCGGTTTGCGGCCCGACCTTTCCGGATTCGATGCTTGGACCCGAGAGGCCGATCATTTTCAGGAACCCGTCGAGCAGGACGGACAGAAAATCTGGTGGTACCGCAACCCCTACACCAACGTCTACTTCTCGTTCAGTTACCGGCACGTCGATCCGGTGGGCGAAGAAATGTGGGCTCCTTGCGGACTCGAAGCGCTGGTGAACCACCTGCGCCCGGAATACTTTGTGCACGAGGCGGCTCCGTACCTTTCGGCCTTGGCCCGCGATTTTGGCCTTGTCCCGCGCGACGCCGACACCGGACAAGTTTTGTCGATGGATCCCGATCCAGAAGACATCCAATCCATGTGGGGCGAAGGCAACCGGATGGTTCGCGAAGAAGCTTCCGACCAGGGTAAGAAAATCCACATGCTCCCCCGGGAAACCAACGACCGCTGGTGGGAATATTCCCGCCGACGCAAGCGGATGGAAGAAGTCCTTCGCCGGGAAGACCCGACTCTCGAAGTCCCCGAGGTCCACTTTTTGCACTCGCGACCCTTGGACCGGATTTTGACCGCGTTTTCCTGGAAAGACCTGGGAGCCACGGTGTTTCCGGTGACCGACATCGTCGTGATCGACCGCACCGAAAAGCACCTTTTGGGATTGCGCAAGGAACGCAAATTGTCGTACGTGTCCTACGACGCCCTGATGCGCCAGGTGGTGGGCGCCATGAAGACCGTGGATTTGGAAGGGATGACCTTTCGAATCTTGACCAAAGACAACGTCTGGCGGGCGGCAGAACGCCTTCCCTCCATCCCGCAAAACGAAGATCTCGACGTGTTCCAGGCCATCAACTCGACTCGGGTGGTCGACGATGCCGCTTGAGGAGGTCGCGGATTTCCTCGACTTTCTGAATGCCTCCACCAGTCCCTGGCACGCCGCCCAACGGGTGGCATCGGATTTGACCCAGGCCGGCTTCCGACGCGCCCCCGTCTCGGATCCCACCTGGCCCCAAGAACCGGGTGGCCGGTATTTCCTGAAGCGCGGCCCCGCCTTGGTCGCTTGGATCACGCCCCACCACAAACCGAGCCGATTCACCCTGGGGCTGGCCCATACCGACAGCCCCTGTTTGCGCCTCAAGCCCCATGCAGAAAGTTTGTCGTGCGGTTGTCGCAAGCTAGGCGTAGAAGCCTACGGTGGCCTTTTGAACCACTCCTGGCTGGATCGCGAGCTATTGATTTCCGGCAAAGTCTGTTGGGACGACGTCGGTTGGATCCGCGAAGAATTGGTGAGCCTGGAGGGAATCCGTCCCATTGTACCGTCCCTGGCCATCCACCTCGATCGCACCGTCAATGAAAAGGGATTGGTTTTGGATCGCGAACGGCATCTGCCGCTGTTGGCAGGCCTGGAAGATGCCTTTTCCTTGCAGGATCGACTGGCCGAATCGGTCGGGTGCTCGGCCTCCCAAGTCCTGGCCTGGGATCTGTGCCTCAGCGATGCCGCCCCCGCCTCTTTGGCGGGAAGCAACGACTTGGTGGTTTCTGGCCGACTGGACAACCTCGCCTCTTGCCACGCCTTGGCCAAGGCCTTGGTCTCCACTCCCCCGCGCGACGATGTGCTGGTTGCCGTGGCGTTTTTGGACGGAGAAGAAGTCGGCTCGACCGTGGCGGGTGGTGCCGATGGGGCCTTCCTTCCCCAAGTCTTGGAGCGGATCGGACTTTCACTGGGATTGGATCGCGCCGCGTTCCTTGGCTGGATGAGCGCCAGCGTGGCCCTTTCCGCCGACATGTCCCATGCGGTGCATCCCAACCATCCCGAACGCCATTCCCCAGGGAATGCGCCCCTGCTCGGAAGAGGCCCGGTCCTCAAGTGGAATGCGGGAATGCGTTACGCCACCACCGCGCCAGGAGCCGCTCGGCTGCGCCAAATCGCCCGCGAGGACAATCTTCCGCTGCAAACCTTTGCCATGCGCGCCGACCTCTCTTGCGGGTCCACCGTAGGACCGCTGGTTGCGGCCCAATTGGGCATCGAGGCGATCGACTGCGGGGCGCCCCTGTTGGCGATGCACAGCGCTCGCGAAACCATGGCCGAGCGGGACCACGAAGACTCGATCAAGCTGTATCGCGGATTTTTGGCGCGCGCCTAGCGTCCTTTCGCGATGTAGCTTATAGTCCATGAAACCATTCCAATTCCTAGTCTTGGTGGCTCTGCTTGGTCTTGCCAGTGCCTCGATGGCCAATGGCCGCAGGATCGCCTTGGCGATCGCCCCGGCCATCGTCAAAGGCGGCGATCTCGCTTCCGATCTGGTGGGGCCGATGCAAGAAGTGATTGCCGAAATGCTTTCGTGGGAAGCTTCCATGGTGCCGTCGGTGCGGGTGATCGATCCCGCTCCCCTCCAAGTCGCCTTGGAGAAAAACGGCTGGAGTGGTCGGACCGACCTCTCGGAAACCGAGATCGAAGATGCCCGCACGGCCTCTCGCCAGTTGGATGCCGATGCCGTGGTCTTGACACAATTTGTCCATGAAGGCCGCCAAGTCAATTGGCGCACCGCTCTGGGTTACCGTCGCGAAACCCAAGATTTGAGCCTTCGCTTGTCGGGCAAAGGTCGCGAAGACGATTTCGTCCAGCAAATCCGCACCCAAGCTTTGCTGATGCTCGACACCTTGGGCGTGAAGGTGCCGCCCGCCGCCAAACAGATGGTTTCGACCCGAGGCGCCGTCTCGTGGGAAGCGTTGGTCGAGTATGCCACCGGGCTTCGCGACCAGAAAATGGGCCGCAACGACGAAGCCTTGCGGCACTTGCAAGAAGCTTCCCGCCGGGCCCCCTTCCTTCCTTCCCTGCAAGTGCGGTTTAAAAAGCTCCAAGCAGAAATGCAGTCATCGCGCTGAGAGAATGGGGGGGAATCATCCAAGCTGTTCTTGCTGAGCCCTGGGGCTTGTTTGACAGGTCTGCCGATGAATTAACCCAAGCTGCACTAGGCCAGTGTTCCTATATGGGCTCGGGTTAAAACCCTCGCAGGGTCCTGAGCAAGCGAAGGCTGCAGTTTTGTTTTGGGGATCCTGCGACCGCTACGTGTTCACAAAGCAGGCGGGGCACCTGCAGGGTGCTAGGGTTCTAACCCGAACAGCAATCAGGGCACCCGAGCAAAACCGAGCCAATATTTCCCAAGGATTCTGCGAGGGTTTTAACCCGAGCGGGGCAAAAGCAATACCCCAAGTCGTTCATCCTGAGCCCTGCGACAGGGTGAACCGGATTTCGAGTGGTATCATTTTTTCAGGCGCTGAGAGAATGGGGGGGAATGAATCCTTTCGACTACCCATCAAAGCATTGGACAATTTCTGGCGGGAGCGATCCTACGCTGGTGACCACCAGACGCCATCCGGCGCGCGTCAGGGCCATGTAGAATTTTCGCGTGGCCTCGTCGCGGGCTTGCAATCGGCCTTCGGCGTCCAAGTCGGGCGAACCTTCGCGCTCGAAGATGCCATGGCTTCCCACCACGAACACCACCGCGCTTTCCAATCCCGTCGCCGAGTGGAGAGGACAAACCCTCACGACACCCGGCTTGGAACCATCGCGCGCTTCGGCCACGCGAGGGGCTCCGATTCGCTCGGCCAAGCGGTCGTGCAAGTCCTTGGCGCCACTCCAATCGTTGTGCAATACAAGAACTTGGCGAGGAAGGCCTCCCCCCTCCAAAAAGGAGGAGATTTGATCTTCCACCCAGGAATGCTCCGAACGACGGTCGGGAAATCGGTACCAAACAGGCCTTGGGCCTTCGGGCATCCCTTCCATTTGGGGCACCAAAATGTCGGCCTCGGTTGGGTCGGCGCGAGCCTTCCAAACCTTCCAGGCCAGCTCCATGATCGAGCGGGTCGAACGGTGGCTGCGCTCCAGGTGCCGGGATTTTCCATACACCGAAAAACCCAGCGATTTCCAAGAATTCCCTTTGCGCAAAAACCCTTGGGTGGGATCTGCCGAAAGGAAGAGATGACCGCGCTCTGTCAAATATTGTCGGATGGCCTCAAACCAAATGGGCGCGAAGAACTGGGCTTCGTCGACCAGAATCGTCTCGTAGAGTCCAAGCTCTTTTCCCTCCAAACCTTGGCGAAACAGCCAGGGCAACAAGCTCCAATCCGCGACCTTTTCCTTTTCGCAATGCTCGCGAAATTCGACACTGGCCTGCCACATTTTGCTGCGCAATTCGCCATCCATGCGAAACCCGCGACCTCGGCGCGGCGTCTGGGCATACGCCTCTTCGGTGGCAAAGCCGTGGTCGAAGATCCACCCAAGTTCCTCTTCCAGGTGGCTTCGCAGCAACAAAGGCCGTTGCAGACGAGCCAGGGCTTCGTCCAGCAACACGCGCCGCTGGGAAGAGGACAAGATCTTGGGGCGAGCGTCTCCCGGCCAGCGCTTGAGGCAAAATCCATGGAAGGTCAGAAATTCCACATACCCCTTCCCGCCGGACAACTCCTGGAATCGCCGCTGCAGTTCCACTTGCAGGGGTTTGTTGCAGGTCAACACCAAAATTCGGCTGTGGGGGAACCATTGCGCCAAGAGCAAAGCGCGGTGCAGCAAGATCAACGACTTTCCACTTCCCGCCACGCCCTGCACCACCAAAAGTCCAAAGTCGCCGGCGGCTTGGCGGCCTTCGGCAAGGGGATCCAAATCGGTCTTCAGGATTTCTTCTTGTTTCCAGGTCAAAAAATGCGGAATGTCGGGTGTGGTTGGATCCCGACGGATCACCTGGCTCGGGTTCACCACGGTTTCGGGGCAGAACAAAGCCCGGATCTCGCGCAATCGGTCGGGATCCAGCGGGTCACCCAACTGGGCTTCGATCCAATCCCCAAACCCTGCGGGCCGACACACCTCGCGGCCACCGCGCGCCCAGCCTCCCAAGGTCCGATCGACCAGGTCCGCCGGCACGTCGGGAAACAACACCGCACCCGGCCCGGATCCAGCTCCCAGACTCGCCTGGACCGCCTGCACCCGCAAGGCCTCGGTCTCGGAGGGAGAAACCCACGCTTCGGCGGCTTCGAACAATCCCGGTCCGCGTGCCAAGTCTTCCGAAGCATCGGACACAAGCAGATGGAGACACCGAAGGGTCTTTTCTTCGACCACCCAAAAATCCGGCAGGCGCTTGGATTCCTGGCCAAGGGGAGACCAGGCGTAGAAGCGATCGGAAAGCCCATGGATCAAGCGATGAACACGAGCTCTTCCCGGCGAAACACGCCCCATCGGTTGTTCAGGAAGGATTCGCGCCATTGGGGAGCAAATTTAGTCCGACAGCGCCTCGCCTGAGAGGATGTCAAATTTCGTCAAGGTCTACCGGAGTCGATTCCGCCAACAGCGAGCGCAACAACGCCACGCCCTCGCGCAACCGGGGGTCAGAGGGAAACGCCTCCAGCACCGAAGGCGATCCGACCAGCACCAGCTTGCGCTTGGCACGGGTCACCGCCACGTTCAACCGCTCGGGCTGGAAGTAGAACTCGGCCAGCCGGGTGACCCAAGCCGGGTCCGAGGTCGTGAGCGACACCACCACCACTTCGCGTTCTTGGCCCTGCATGCGTTCCACCGTGTCGACCACCAGGTCACGGGGAGGAATCCGGTCCAGGTCAAGCTGTTGCAAGGCGATGCGGATCGCGTTGGCCTGGGCGCGAAAGGGCGTGATGACAGCGATTTCGCGCGACGGCATGCCGCAGCGCAACAGCTCTGCGACAATTTCTGCCACCACGTTGGCCTCGAGTTCCGAGCGGCGGCGCGAACCCTGGTGGGTCACACGACAAAAGACCCGGGGATGGGCCGGATCCAAGACGGCCTGGAACCGTTTTGGTGGCCGTTGGAGCATCAAGGTCTCGTGGGCAAAGACCATGGATGGCTCCAGGGCGCCGCCGTAGAAATTTCGACTGGGCCAATCGGCCAACACCGGACCCAGGCGCCAGGTTTCGGTGAGCATGGTGCTAAAACCCCGGCCCGCCAGCCAGCCAAAGATCGAGGCCTGGGTCAGCTCGGGACCGCTCAAGGTCCGCATCACCGGGGGCAACTGGCGGTGGTCGCCAAACAGCACCCAGCGGTCGGCGCGGATCAAGGCCATGCACGCGTTGGGCACCGTCAATTGGGACGCTTCATCCAATAGGACGACATCGAATTCCGCGCCTTCCAACCGGGCTCCGGCGGCGGCAAAGGGCGTGGCCCCGGCCACCAATCCGTCGTTGAACCGTTTCCACGGGCACGATTTCCAATCGGGGAAGGATTCCACCGAGGGATGATCGGGCGCCGACCCGCCGAATTTCCCACATAGCACCGAACGCCCCCAGCGACGCGCGATGGCGACCAAAGCGTTGTCGATGGCCCGGTGGGTCAGCGAGGTCACCAGCACCCGTTTGCCCGCTTGGGCGAACAGACCTGCGAGTTCGGCGAGCACCCGGGTCTTGCCGGTGCCAGGAGGTCCCTGGACCAGGGCGCACAGGTCGGTGGCGAACCCCACTGCCAAGGCCTCGCATTGGTTCCAGTTCAACCCCGCCGAGGCACCCCAAGCGAGCGCCTGACGGTAAAGCCCCTCGTCGACCTGGGGCCGGATCACGCCCAACAAAAGCGGCAAGATCCGGTCCTGCCCACGGCGACCTTCCGAGACCTGCTGCAAAGCGCCCATCACCGTGGCGCTCAAATCCATCAACCCCACATCCAGCACCCGTTCGCCCGGCAAAGCCGCCAGTTCGGCGGCGTACAGCCCCTGTTCGCGCAGGCTCGCGTGCAAAAGCAGTTGCTCGGAAGTGTCTTCTTCCACAAAGGCGGTGATGGCTCGTTCCGTGAGTGGATTGCCAAACCCCACCCGCACCATGTCGCCGCTGCGGAAGCGGCTTTTCTGGCCGGGGCAATTCACTTCGATCCACCCATCTCCCTTGTGCTCGCACCAGGCACCCACAATCGCCAAACCCTCTTCCAAGCGGCGCTCGATGGGCTTGGCCCAATCGCGGGCCACTTCCCGACGCCCCTCCTCCGACTCGTGCGCGACTTCCAGGCGCAACTTGCGCAAGAGCTTGGCTTCGGGAGTCAGGGACTCCTCAGAATCATCGGTCGGTGCGGGGTCGGGTCGGGTTGCGCCGGTTGAGTTCACTGGATCGAAGGAACGGGATCGGACGTGTTGGCGTGGACAATCTGAAGGAATGACTCCAGCGAGGTCCAGTACTGGGGGAATCGGGAAAGGTCGCCGTGATGGCCGCCGGGAATCGTGACGAAGGTGTGGATTCGAGGCCCAAAACATTCCGACAATTTCTGCCCATATCCAAACGGAATGGTCTGGTCGGCGGTGCCGTGGATCAGGATCGTCGGCGCCCTCAGGCGAGACACTTTTTCGCAACTGTTGAAGTCGTAGGGAAAGTACAACCAAGGAAGCATAAACCAGAATTTGTCATACACGATATCCCGAATGCTGGAGTAAGGCGTCTCCAGGACCAAGGCCTTGACCGAAAGATCTTGGGCCAGATCGACGGCCACGCCGCTTCCCAGGGAGCGGCCGTAAAGGATGATCAGCGAATCGGGATAACCCAGCCGTTTGGCTTCCTGGTAAGCTGCCTTGGCATCGAGGTAGACGCCGATTTCGGAAGGGGTGCCGCCGCTTTTCCCATAACCCCGGTAATCGATGATCAAAAGATTGGCGCCCAGCCGCTGGATGTCTTGGTTCACCCATCTCCAACCTTGGAGGCTCCCGCCATTTCCGTGGAAGTAAAGGACCAGGTATTTGCTCTGGTTGTCAAAAAACAACGCATTCAAATCAACACTGTCGCTGGTGCGAATCGTGAGTTCGGTGGCTCGGGAGTTGGGGGCGAGCTGCTCGCTTGGGTCAAGCTTCTGGAGCGGGAAGGTCCCTCGTTGAGAAAGGGTACACGCGCCCAGGAACAAGCATGCCACCGAGGCGACCCAAATCACGCGAAGCATCGGTTGGATCCTTGGTGGGCAAAGCTTGAGTGTACCGGTCATTTCCCAAATTTACCCTAAGGTCAACGGTGACACCCCTTCGAGTTCGCGGGTTTTCGCGTTTCATTCTTCACTCCTTGTTTCCAGGTCAGGCGAAGTTCCCCCATCACGCCAAGGGGACGAATTTCATGGTCACGTCGGTGGGTTTTAGGGGCGAGCGGTATTTCCCGGAATAGGAAATGCCGTTCAGCAAGATCCGGTAGACCAGATCCAGCACCACGGCCGTCTTGCGCAGCGTGTCGTTGGTTTCTTTCAAGCTGGACGGATCGCCTTGGGAGCCCATGTTGCGGATGTTCTCGTAAGTCTTGATGTGCGAACTGTCGATCAAGCCCAAGGCCTTCATGGCGGCCAGCACGTGCTTGGGCTGGAGGTTGCGCTGGTTGACCAAAGCCGACTTCAGCTTTTCCTTGATGGTCGGGTGCAATCCGGCGTTGTCGATCACGAACAGGCTGTCGTCGATGTGCTGCAAAGCGTCGGCGCCCAAGGCCACTTTGCCGGGGAATCGCTTCAACAGGTGCTCGACGGCAGCACCCAGGACAAGACGGAAATTGACCAAATTCTTGCGGGCCTGGCGAAGGTTCGACAAGGTGTCGGTTTCGCTGGAAGTGTGCCGTCCGGTGTTGGTGCCCAAAAACTGGGTCACGGCGTCGAACATCTTGATCGCACCCGATCGATCGCCCGTGGGCATGGGGGAAAGATCTGGCTCCAGAAACAGAGGAACCTTGGCGGCGCGGACCATCCGTTTGCCAGCCACTTTGGCTTCTGTCCAACTCAAGTCGGTCCCCGACAAAAAGCGCAACGTTTCCACCAATTTGTTTTCGGGAAACGGGATGCCGGTCTTCAATTGGCTGTGGATCCAGCAACGATCATCTTCGGCCCCTGAAAGGATCTCGACCTTTCCGAAATCGACCGTTTCGAACGATTCGCCCAACAGTCCCAATGAGTCGACCAAGGTTCCCGAACCTACATTGACCAAAAGCTCCAAAATGTCGCTGGGAGGTTGGTCGCTGTAGGTCAACAAGTCGACCACCGAGTGGAAGTGTAGGCCGGTCTCCAAAATTTCAGGACGATCGATCAGCAGAATGTCGTTGGCTTGCACCCGTTTGCCATCCACCACCAGGGCGGCGTAGTAATACCCGTCGTCTGTGACAGTTCCTGTCTGCAAAAATTGTTTTTGGAGGGATGTGATTCTCTCCAGGAGCTTGGGATCATTTGCCAGCTGGAGATGGATGGAGAGGTCATCCGCGATCGAAACCGAAGCCTCGAAGGAAATGGATCCGGAACGGTTGACGAAGGAGGCTTTTTCGTTGGTGATCATTGCGGATTTCAACCTAGTCACTTCCAAGAGCATTCCAGGGTCCAACCAAGAAGCGTTCCCCTACCAGTCAATCTTCTTCAGGCAAGATTGTCCCGCAAAATTTCTCGTCGCGCCATTGCCGGTCGCTCTGGTTCAATCCAAATCAAAAGGCTCTGAGGCTCCCGATTTGTTGACGTGGAACATCGTCCAAGGTTTGCTGGCGTCGCTCTCGTAGATCGCCACCGCCCCTTGGAAATCGCCTTGTTTGTCGCAAATCCATCCACCCGTGTTGTAGCAACGAACCCCTCTCGAAGAATCCTTGACGGGAACAACGCAAGCCTTTTCTGTGGGGCCAGTGGGAAGATGGGTGTGCCCGAAAATCAGGCGCTCGAACGAGGGATCGGCCCAGGAAATCTTGGAAAATTCTTCCTGCGAGATTTGCAAGTACGCCTGGATATTCGCCAAATGTTCCTCGACATAATCGGGATTGTACCGAGCACCTTCGCCCTGTTTTAGCTTTTCGATTTGCGACTGGACGAGCTTGTCGACGAGGTAGATGGCCAGGTGGGATCCGAGTTTTTTGGCCCAGCCAAACAGACCACCAAAATTCAATTCGGCTTCCAGCTTTTGGATCCATGCTTTTTTGAACGCCTCGACCTTTCCAAAATCTCCCTGGTTCACGTCTTCAACCACCGACTGCGCCAATTTTGAAAAGATTCCGGATTGGCCGATGGCCGAGGCGAGCAGAACACTGGTGGGATAATTGGTCTGGACCAGTTCGGAGATGCTCAGTTTGCCCGTAGCCTCATTGTCCAAATTGGCATCGGCCCCCTTTAAGCACAGCTTTCCCAGATAGCTCCAGACCCCATCGAAGTATTGTCCATGGGTGAGCAGGGTGACGTCCTTCCCTGCCACATAGAGATTTGGATAGGCCACAGCGAACTCCTTGCTGGGTCCACTCCACAATCCTTGGAAAAATCCTCCCGAAAACTTGTCCCCCAGAAAGGCTCCCCGATTCACGCCGATCAGGCTCAAGGCGCCATCGGCACCCAAAACTCCGGGGACGGAATACCGAAACGCCTCGGGATCCTGCGCGGGAGTGGCCTGGACACGCCGGGTGACATGGATGTCCTGTTCGAAATAATGCCACATCGTGAAATCGTGGTTTCCCGGGACGTAGATGATCCGGTCGGTGAGGTTTTGGATCTGGGGAGTTTGCAAGAAAGCTTTGGCGGCCCGCCAAGCCTCGGCGAAGGAGACCAACGACAGATCGAAAAAATCCCCCAAAAGCACCAGATGGTCGTATTTCTCACCTTGAGGTCGAAGCGCCTCCATCAGGTCCAGAAAGGGCTGGTTGGGCTCTCCTCGGCAAAGCGAGGCAAAGGCAGACGTTTCGGCACCCAAGTGGAGGTCGGAAAGAACGGCGATGCGCACGGGAGGAATCCTTTCAAATCGGAACAGCTTGGAGTTTCCTCCAAACCTATTTCCGGGCTTGGATTAAAATATCGAGTCTTGGCCCCCAAGAAGCAAGCACGAAGAAGGATTGGATCTACGGATGCGTTCCGATCGGTTTGATGGCCGCCATTCCTCCCGTCTTTTTCATGATAAAACAGTATTTTACGTAAATACCGCATTTATGCTATCGGTTTTTACGTATTTTCCAGCCATGAGACGGCGCTACTTGGAAGAACGGATCAAAACTCTCTTTGCCAGCCCTCGTGGTCGTTTCACGGTATTGACGGGAGCTCGGCAGGTCGGAAAGACGACTTTGGTTCAATCGGCCTTCCCGCAAATCCCCTTGTTGCGGTTCGATGCCCTGGCGGAACGGAGCGCTTACGGGGCCATGACTCCCGCCGATTGGATTGCACGGTTTCCGACCGCCATCCTCGATGAGGTGCAAAAAGCACCGGCAATTTTCGAAACCTTGAAAAGTTGTTACGACCAGAATCCGTCCCTGCGCTATCTCTTGTTGGGTTCGAGTCAGGTGCTTTTGATGCAGGGGGTTCGCGAAACCCTCGCCGGGCGCATCGCCATGCTCAAATTGCATTCGCTGACCTTGCCCGAACTGATGACCCGCGAAACCTCGATCAATAACTCCCCCTTCCAGGAAATCTTGTTGCATCCCGAAGCGGGCTGCGAGATCTTGCAATCCCTCCTGGACCCCGTGAGAGTCCTTACCCAACGCGAAGCCGAAGCACGTCGATGGTTCGAGTATTCCTTGAAGTGGGGAGGGATGCCCGTTCTGATCGCCGAAGGGATGACAGATTCCGACCGAATGGAATGGCTCATGGACTACCAAGAGCTGTACCTCCAACGCGATTTGGGCGATTTGGCGCGTTTGTCGGATCTCGAACCCTTTGCTCGTGCCCAAAAAATCGCGGCCTTGCGCACTGCGGAACCGATC
>CAIKAA010000291.1 GCA_903825275.1 uncultured Fibrobacterota bacterium
CCCTAAGGTGTAAGAGGTCGCAAAACCTAAAATCCAAAGAAGAACCAAAATAATCACGATGGTATTTAGCATGAAATAATGTCTTTTCGATAATTGTTCTGAGTCAAAGGTACACCAAAACAAGCAGACTTCCTAATTAAATTTTTCACACAAATCCACATAATCGATCCTGGAGCTGAAAAACAAGGTTTTTGGCCGAATTTCGATGTTTTTGATCAAATAAATAACTCATTTCTTCCGACAATTTCTGGTGAGTGACGACCAATAAGGCTAAATTTTCGGTGAATACAGTGGTCGTCGATCCAATTTTCTAATGAAATGTGCCCCCCACCTTTGACCCGCTCTCCCTAGGCTTTGACTAGAACCACAACCCCTCACTCCCCCCCCTCACCAGTGTCCCAAGAAAATCCTGGTGATTCGCCCTGAAGGCTACCAAATTTTTCTGTGTGGTGCGATTGTGTCCCAACTTCGGAATTGATCCAAAAAACTTCGTCAAGCACTCCGTTTTGTATGCTATTTGTTCCAGAACCCGGATTTCGGGAGTATCTCGGACAAAGGAGTAGCATTTATGATTTCCAAGCACCTCGTTTCTTCCCTCATTCTGACCGCGCTCGGTGCCCTCTCGGCCCAAGCCGTCGAAAATCCCATCGACAGTGCGATGATCCTGAAGGACAAAGCCGTCTTGAAACACCACCAGAAGGAAGTCAAAGCCGACCGCCGAGATTTGGCCAACGACCAAGCCAAGTTTGAAAAAGACACAACCGCATGGAATGCTCAGCGAGCCCAGGTGAAAGCCGATCGCGAGCAATTAGCCACCGACAAGAGAGCCGCGAATAAGGAGGCGGTGAAAGCCGACAAGGCACGTCTCAAGACTGACAAGGCCCAGGAAAAATCCATATCCCAAGAAATCAAAACCGACAAAGCGAATTTGAAGAACGGCAGCAAGGAATTGCGCGCTTCCAAGCGGGACGCAAAGAAGGCTCATGAGGAATTGAAACAAGACCAGGCCAAGTAAACCGCTTCGGCAAACGGTTTTTGCTCTTCGGGTTAGGTGCCTGCACCCTTTCCTGGAGAGTGGGAAATTTCCACATTCCCCCACCATTTTGATCCCACAGGAAAAACCAAGGCCCGATTGGGGGGCCAGGACAATGGGTATCCAAATTCAATGAAAACACGGTCGTCAGGCCATGAAACCACAGGAGCCCTAGACCCTGTTTTTGGTTCAGCCAGACCAACCTCGCCTCTTCTTAGACAGGAATCACCAAGATTTCCTGCGAATGGATATTTTCGATCCCAAATAAATGCCGTGCGATGCTCTCAAGGCCCGTGCGTTGCCCTGGAGTGAATTCTCCCAATATTTTCAAGCGTTCAACGGGCGACATGACGAACAAAATCTGGTTCAAATAGTTGAAATTTCTGGTATCCAATCGGCTTGGCGGTGCAGCAGTCCCCGCCAATCGATTCAACTGGATGAAGTCGACCTGCCGATCGACCATGCGATCAAAGAGCGACAGAAGTTGGGAGTACTTGGTTGGATCCTTGTCCAAAATCCGCAACGCCGCCACGGTGGCTTCGATCGTGGAGATGTAATCGTCCTTGGGTTCTTTGCGAATCCGGTAGTTGCTCGGTTTTTCCGGAGTGAACGCGTAATGGGGAATTTCGCCCAGTCGAGGCGACAGATAGAGGATCTTTTTGGCTTCCCGCCATGTTCCGTCGATCACCACCAGCGATTCCAAGTGCGCCGGGGCCTCGGCCAATTCGATAGAATCCACCGAAGGGAACAGGATTCCCACGCGCTCTTTTTTCTGTAAAAGCTCTTGGACCACCGGGGTGTCGTCGAAGCGCAACCCACGGATCAACCTCGAGTTTCGCAAACTCA
>CAIKAA010000292.1 GCA_903825275.1 uncultured Fibrobacterota bacterium
ATCTCGCCACCTTCCGGGCATCGCCAGCGCAGAAGCGATGGAAAGCAAAGGCAATGTCGATTTGGTTCAATTGAACCTCGACCTGCTCAAGAAGGTAGAGGAGCTTACCCTCTACGTGATCGACCAGAACAAGAAGATCGAAAGCCTCCAAATGAGCATCGGTTCCAAGAACTGAAACCCCTGTTCAAAGGAGAACCACGATGATTAAATCAATTGGAGATCGGTCGGTGCGGATGTTCCTTCGCGGAGGCCTGATGGCCCTGGGAATGGCATCGCTCGCACTGGCCCAGCAACAACAAGCGATTTCGGATCGAGACACGTTTTCGATGGCCGTCGGATCGGAAAGCCGCGGCGTCACTCATTGGAAGCTCGGCCAAAATCACCCGAAGGGATTGATCCACTACTGGCTGGTGGCTGATCCGGTGAATGGCGGCGTTCGCATCTCGGACATGGCACAGGCCGCCGGATTCAAGGTATTGGGCAGCCATCGCGACCTGGGGAAAATCGTCTACAAGGTGGAATTGAATTCGGTCGATGGTGCGGATGCCGCCGAGGCTCGGCTGAAGACCTTTCCCGAATTCTTCTCGCTGGAGCCTGTCACCAACCATGACAAGATCCATCGGGATTTGGCGGATGATGGGAAAGTGCGACTCAACCGGAAGTGGGCGAGTTCGGCAACTGGCCAAAAGGATCCTCTTTTGGACACCGTCCGCGTGAACATCACGCACCGGTTCGCCAACACGGTCGATCTGTTGATCTGGGCCAAAAAACAGGGAATCGTCAACGTCAAGGTGGTGACAGAATCCGTCCTTGAGGGGAATGTCCTTTGGGGGCAGATCGATGCCATTTCGGGATCGCCACAAGTCCGATCGATCGATCCGTTTTTCAAGTGGGAGCCGCTGAACGACATTTCCCGGTCGACCCTTCAATTGCGAAGCCTTCAATTCGGCGCTTCGGCGTCGGGTTATTTGGACACCGTATCGGTCTTCGGTTCCACCTGGAACAGTGGCGCTGCGGCAGTGGGACGGAATATCGTTGTCGGTGTGTTCGATGGAGGCGTGGATGACAATGATTCCGATTTGCGAGTCTCACCGACCGTGAACCGGCGCGCCCCGATTGTGGGAACGTGGAATGCGAACAATGGCGCTGTCGAGCATGGAAGCCATGTGGCGGGAACCATTTTGGGGAATGGAGTGTTGAGCGCCGCACGTGGTGGTCGTCCCTACCAATGGCGGGGGATTGCTCCTTGGGCCCAAATATTTTCCTTCGTCCCCGACTTCGCGAGTCACCCGGTGGATGTCGGCAACTTTTCCGTGGTGGCCATGGGAACCACATCGGAATACAATGCCAACGCCAAAGCCTACGATGATCTTCTCGCGGACCACACCCTCAACCATCGGCTGGTCTATGCCTTTGCCGAGGGGAACAATGGCATGGGTGCGCAGTACGGGACGCAACAGGGGTATTTCTCGGCGCTGAACTGTTTGAAGAACGGAATCAAGGTGGGTGCGGTGGACAAAATGGGACTCCAAAAGGCTCCGTTTTCCAGCATGGGGCCGACCCGCGATGGCCGCTTAGCGCCAGATATCATGGCACCGGGAGCGGGGGTGGTGGTCAATGGAACCATCTCTGTGAAGGAAATCTCCATGAGACGAGGAGCCACCTTGACGACGAATTTCTGGGACCCCAATGCCAGTGCGGCGACCTACACGCCGATGGGCACTGGCCGCAATCTTCAAAGCGCGGGCGGAATCCGGAGCTTTACGGGTGGACAGGGGATTGGATACACGAATACCCTGCCGACCGCCTCGCGGTGGACCATCGCCAACGGGGACGTGTTTACCGTGACCATCGGTGGAACGGCCTATCCGGGTGGAGTGATTCTCTTTTTTACGGATGGCACCTATGCGCAAATCGGGGTGGGCACGTTGGGAGCGTTGGTTCAGCTGACGGGAACGATTTCGGCGACTTGGTTGGGAGGAGCGATTGGAAAAACCATTTCCGGAGTGAGTGCGGCTTCCGACTTTGTGGGTCCAGCCATCAAATCGGTGGGAGTGACCATCAATCCCTCAACCGGGGCTCGTACCTACGGCTATGCCGAGATGAGTGGGACTTCCATGGCAACACCGATGGTGTCTGGCACCATCGCCCTGATGCACGAGCGGTTCACGAAAGTGACAGGTCGGACCCATACCGACCACATGTGGAATTCAACGGTCAAGGCAATCCTGATCCACACGGCCAAAGATATGGTAAGTCCCAATCCCAGCCCTGGTCTTTACAACAATCCAGATTTCCTGGCCAATTCCGCCGACAAAACCCTGCTGCTGTCGGATGTTTATGGCACCGGTCCGGATTGGGCCACGGGCTATGGATTGATCGATGACTCGAAGGCGGTAGGCATTTCGGGAACCAACAAAGTCCGAGAAGACACCGCCCGCCAGGGGACTCCCAAGTCCTACTCGGTGACGATTCCAGCGGGCAAAACGAGCTTCCGGGCCACGTTGGCTTGGGATGATCCGGGTTCCAGCGGGAATACCCAAGTTTGGCAGAAGGCCTTGGAGAACGATCTGGATTTGACCATGACCTCGCCCACTGGAGTGGTGTTCCGGCCTTGGGTTTTGGATCCGGGGGTGATCAATGACAGCCTCGCCTCGACCTCTCATCCCACCGGGATCGATCCCAAAGTCACGCTGGCGCGGGTGCAAGCCAATCCAGCCCATCCCGGGATCGACAGTTTGAACAATGTCGAAGTGGTCGATTTGACAAATCCTGTCGCAGGGGCGTGGACCATCACGGTCACGCCGCGCTTGATCACCGTCAACCAAAATCCGGGGCTTGCGGGAATGAACCAAGATTTCTCGTTGGTGACGGACACGGAGGCCATCCCGAAGTCGACGGGGCCCCTGTTTCCGAAGGACTCTGTCGGCTTTCGATTCAACCTACCCGCATCGACCACGGCGGCGCTTTTGGGCGATGGCTCGATCTGGTTAAAGGACTGTACTGGAACCGCGCCGGTGACGGGAGGTTTTGGCTGGTGGTCGTTGGGGGTATTGAAGGCTAGCCTATTGCCCACCAGCGGCCTGCGGTCTGCCACTTACGCCGCTTCGCAAGCCGCTTGGCTGGCCAGTGCAGCCAACCGAGCGGGAGGCGCGATTGTGTTCAATCCTGCGGGCAATGCGATGTTCCGGGTGGGACAAGACGGAAGCATTCGGGTTGCAGGAGCCTCAAATTGCAGCGCGACGGGTTTTTAGTGACACATTCTGGTGACTCAAGTTCTTCCTGAAGGTAGGCTGGTGATTGGTTTCAGGAAGATCGGCGATCTCTCGGCTAGGGCCGGGGGATCGTTTTTTTATAGTGCGCCCAGCAGGGGCGCGGTCTTGAACCCAGTTCCCCCCTCAACGCTGCCCGATCGTTGCTCCATTCGTCCTGAGCTCCTGGCACCGAAAGTGCCCTGCCAAATTCGCAATGCCGTAGCAGTCGAAAGGCGGAACCGATGGTTATTTGATTCAGAGGGAATGGATCGGAGAGGATTCCCGCTAGCCGATGTGCTTTCGCGACCGTCTTGTTGAGTTGGAGGGGAGCGGACTAAATTGGTTCAGAACCTACCAGGGAAAAACAAATTTCACGTTCGGGGAATATTGGATGGAATCGCTGAACCTTCGTATCGGTGGAATGGAGTCGCGCAAGGATGTTCAAGTCCTGCGCGAGGTGCTGGAGTCACTGCCGGGCATCGAGGCCTACGACGTGAAATCGGGCCGGGTACGCATCGGGTATTCCCCTGCCTTGATCTCGATGGCGACGATTTTTGGGGCGTTGGCCCAAGCGGGTGAAGAAGGCTACGACATCGAGATGGAATGAAATGCTACCCAAACACATCGTCCATCATGAGTCATGAGATTCACTTCAAAATGAACAACTACGGCTTCAAGTGCGCTCAATCTCTGTTCGAACGCAATGTACCGGCTGCCATCGCGACAAAAAATGACATGCAAAAAATATCCCATTGGATTCGTAATCGCGACACCCCTGACCGGCGGTTTGGCAAGATCCTCGACCTGATCTACACCTGCTAAGATTCGACGCGGACCAAACGCAAGGATCCTTGCACCTCGATGCGCTACCGCCGGTAGCTCGACGGCAATCTTCGGCTTGCGGATCGAAGGCGAATACGGTCTATTTCGGAACGGGGACGTCCAAGGGGGGGATCACATTGTCGGGAGTCGGGGGAGGAGTCGGGGAAGTTCCACTGGAGAGAATCCAGGCGGTTGCTCCGGCCGCAACGACGGCGGAAACGCCGGCGTAGAGCCAAGGATTGCTCCAAACCGAAGGTTGGGGAATGTGGTCCAGGAACATCACACGCAGAGCCTGGTCATGCCATTCGGAACGGAAGGGAACGCCTTTGGTCAAAACCACGGTGGCCGACAAGGTTCCGTCGCTTTGCGGATGAAGGAGCATCCAATGGGGTGTGTTGGAAAGGACTCTTGGGTCAGCTGAGGCCGGGAAGATGTCGATTTCCAGAAGCGTGCTTCCATTCTCGATCACATGTTGCCAGATGCGGAATTTAGAGGGGCGTCCTTGATTGAAGAAAAAGTCGATTTGGACCGAATCCTTTCCCCGAACGTATTCCATTTTCGACAACGCACCAACTGCGGCGCGAGCGTTCGCGGCGCCAAACAGCCCGACAAGCAGGAGTGCTTTGCCGGTGAACATCAGGGAACCGGATTCCATGCGAGGTCATCGCGAGATTCCACCGAACACGATTTCAGGTTCGTCAGAAATTGTCGTGATGGCACAGGTGGATGGCCAAGGTCGTTCATGGGCTTTTCGACTTTTTGTGTTTTTTATGCTTTTTGTGCTTGACCGGCTTGGCTTGCTGGACCCGCTTTTTGTGCTTTTTCGGTGGGCTGGACAAGGCTTCCCGGCGGGTGAGTTTGCCGTGTTCGAAATCCCGCCAGAAAGGGACATCCACCACGGTTCCGATGGGCATGTGCCGCCAACTTGAGCTGTCGTCCAGATTGTTCCAGTGCGTCAAGATGGGGGACAGATCCCGGTTGCCATAAAAACGTTCGGCAACCCGTCGAATCGTTTCGCCGTCTTGCAAATGATAGCGGACCACGATCACATCCGCGGCATTTCGTGGGCGCGAAGGGTTTTGGCGGGACGTGCCAGGAGAGGGCATGTCGTTCAATAAGACGGAATCTGTCAAATTGGTGGAGGCGACGGATTTGGCGGCCGGGATGTGTGGTTGGGCGGAATCGATTGGAGCCGCCGTCGGACTTGATGGCGATGGATTGGACGGGGACGTTGAGGGAAGGGCGGTCGACGGCAAAGGTGCTTTTGAAGAGTTGGCTTGAACAGAAGTGCTGGGAGCGATCACAAGAGCGGGCGGCGGCGGTGCGACCTTGGGTCTGCGGACGATGGACAGGTCTCGGACGGTTTGGTTTCCCGCCAAGTCGAGCAATCGAATTTGGAATTTGTTGGGTCCATCGGCGAGGTCGTGGAGGTCGACCATCAGGGTGGAATCGAGGACGAGAACGGATGCCTGGGATGCAGGTTCGATCGAGGATTTTGCCAAATTTGGCTCGCGCATTTTGAGGCGAAGTTGGATTTGGGCATCGTCCACGGTATCGGGAGGGGTGGCCTGAAGCCAGGGGGCCAGGCCATCGCGGATCACGCCCGTCTCCCGCTCCGTGAAATTTCCGGCTCGGTCGGTCGCGCGCAAATGGATCGTATTTGAGCCGTTTGCCAGCGAAGCTCGGGTAGTGAAGCGTCCTGAATCATCTAGATCGATGGGACGAGGATCCCCCCAGCGCGTCAATTCCACTCCCGTCGAGGCTTGGGCTTTGCCTTTTACAATCAGGAAACTGTCACGGGTCCAGCTCGGGACCGGATCCAGGATCAAGGTGGGAGGAGCGCGATCGGCCACCACCTCGATCGTCCGGCGCTCGGCGACTTTTTCGGAAACAATCAGATCCAGTTCCAGGAGGAAATGCCCGGAGGTTCCACTGGGAAGCCGAAGGATTCTGTCCAAAGGAACCGTCGACCTGGAAATTTCGACTGGCACTGCAGCCGCGATCCATTCCGGCAATCGGAGTGTGGCTTGGAGAGAGTCGCCTGAGGCGAGTGGTGCCGCCAAATGCAGCAAGAATCCCTCGGGAAGGTTTTGGAGAGGATTCGACCCCAAAATGGTCCGAGTTTCCTTCCACAGCAATCGTCCCTCCATCCCGCCCGAAACCAGCAGTCCGCGATCAAACACGACGCTGCCTTCCGGGCTTCCCGAATCCACTTCCATGAGGGAGGTGGCGAAGGTCCCGGCATCGATCTGGGTCAGTCCGTCGAAGGTGGAAACGACCAAGGAACCGTTGATTTGAGTCATCCAGCCACTGACCAGACCGGCAACGGCTTCGGAGGCCGAATGCGAGGTAAGCTCCATCACCGCAAGCCCACCGGTGGTGGCGACAAAGATCCGGGTTCCGATCATTTCTAGTCCGGTGATCTGATCTTCCGGAAGTCCTTCAGCTTTTCGAAGGCGAGTCCAAACGCCAGTTTCCACGTCGAGCAGGAGTAGACCGGAAGCATTGGTTCCAACGATCACCGACGATCCCACGACCAGAAGGCATTGGGGAATGTCGGTCTCCAAAGGCAGTTTCCAGGATCGAGCTTTCCCTCGATGGATGCCATCCACCATCGCAACCGCCTTGGGGCCAACCATCCAGAGCTCGTTGCCCCTGGCTTTCAGTGCGCGCGTGCCTCCTGTCAGCGTGGAAAGGGTGAGGTTGGCCAAGGGCGAAATGGATTTCGAGACGGGATCGATTTCTGCCAGTCCGCCTTCGGAGGCGGCGATCACCCGGTCGGACATCCAGGCTAGATCCAAAATTCGTCCGCGTGGACCGAATTGGGTGCTTTTGAGGGCCGACACGGATTGGTCTTTTCGGGAGACGAACCGCATTCCCCCTTGGGATAACCCCACGGCGACGACCGAATCTCCCACGGCCAATGCCGAAACCATGGCATTGCCCGACTGCAGCGGGATGCTTCTCCAGGCCGAAGAAACCGCCATCGCCAGGATTGCCAGAAGGATGACGGAATTTGTCAAGAAAGGAATGGGTCGGAATTTCATTGTTCCAGCCTCGCGAGTTTTTGTTTGACATTGGCGAGGTACTTGCGCGCATCTTCGTTGTTGGGGTCCTTCTTCAAGGCTTCCGACCACGTTTTCATGGCAGCGTTGTAGTCGCCATTTCGATAACTTCCGATTCCGCTCATGATCAACTCCCGAACTTGTTTGGTCAGGAGTTTGCTATCCGCTGGAGCACTCGCAGCGGCCACCGGAGCCTCGGGGGTGGGGGCTGCCTTGGGCGTCACCGAATGTTCGGTGGGAGTTGTTTTGGGAATCACCAATCGCTCCGACGCAACCACCTTGGGAGTCGGCGTGACGGAAGGTTCGGAAGTTGGTTCCGTAGACGGCTCCGGGGTTGTGGGCGCCTTGGGTGGGGGGGGCGGCGACGTCTCTGCGGCGGTCGGCGCTTTGGTGGCGACGCTTGGGGACGTTTCGGCGGTGGTCGGCGCTTTTGTGGCGATGCTTGGGGACGTTTCGGCGGTGGTCGGCGCTTTGTTCGCGACGCTTGGGGACGACTCTGCGGCGGTCG
>CAIKAA010000293.1 GCA_903825275.1 uncultured Fibrobacterota bacterium
CGCTCAGATCTTGATAAATAGGCTTTTAGAGACTTCTCCATTTTCATGAAAAACCTCTGGCATTTTAAGAAAAAAAGGCATTGCAGAATCCATTCCCTTCAAATACCAGCCATATCTTAGCTTTTGTGGCGAAAAAATTTTGCCATCCTCGATTTTTATGAATTCAAGATTTTTGTATGCATTTACTCAAAAAAGTCTATTCCAATTTTATTGAATTCCGCGTTTTCAGATTATTGGCGAGATTCGATCGAAATCCCGAGTTGAGAGGCAGGTAACTATTCACAAAATACGAGGAAAAGGAATGAATGTTAGTTTGATTTTGGCCAACGCCTAAAAAATTGAATCGCGAAGAACAATCCCATAGCCCAGAAAGCGACCAGAATCCCCAAATGAGTGATTTCGCGAGCCACATTCCCAAATCCAGCCCCCATACGGAGGGCCCGATTGGTGCCCGAAATCCAGGGGGTTAAGGGCACCAATTTCCCAATACCGGAAATGAAGCCCGGAAAAAGTTCTCGAGGCCAACTCGCCCCAGAGGAAAAGAAAAAGGGATAGCTGGAAAAGGCCAGCAATTGGGCCGCCATGCCAGGATCACCGATCAAAAAGCCAAGACAGCTTCCTGCCAAGGCCGTCGCGACCAGACCAAGCAGCCCCAGAGCGACCAAGGGAAGGATCTGGGGGTCGACCGGAACCGACATCGCCGGCAAGACGATCCCCACCCAAAAAGCCATCCACAACCCGTACCATCCAACCAACAAGCCGAGTCGGGTCACGTAATTCGTCCTGCCACGAGGGAAGGCGGCGCTGGCGAAGGCCGAGGCGATCAGGCAAAGTTGGTGCAAGATGAGGATTCCCAAGCTAGGCAACATGAAATCGCCATAGGTTTCCCGCGGATTTCCCAGGGGCCGGTCGTCCAAAATCAAAGTCGTGGCGCGTTCCCTCGCCAGGTCGGGAGCCAGGCCTTTGCCTTGGAGAAAGAGGCTTCGTTCCTTGGCTCCAAGTCCGGACAAGATTTCACCGATGGACCTTTGCAGGTCGTTGGCAGGCAGGAATCGGTCGGCAACGAAAAGTAGGGGGATGGGTGTGGCTTCGCAACGACGGATTCGGACGTCCAGATTCTCGGGGATCGCCAGAATGGCGCGGACTTCATTTCTCTGCAAGGCAACCAAGGCGTCGCTGGGATCCATCGGAATTGGTCGCAACTGGGGGTGCGCGCCCAGTGCCGTGGAAATTTGGCGGGCCATCGAAGAGGAAAAGCCTCCTGTCACAGCTAGCGGAAGGCGGCGTTCCTCCTTATCGGCGTACATCCCCCCGTAAAGGGCAAGGTAAAGCACCGGTGCGACAAGAACCAAGGTGGAAAGGCCGGGAGACCGGGTGAGTCGGACCAGTTCCAACCGAAGGGAAGAGAAAGATCCCGTTGCGGTTTCGCCGAGCGCCTGGACAGAAGCGGGTGCAAGTTGCCTTTTCCTTCGAGGAATGGACAAAAGGAACGCGGAACCAACCAACCAGCCAACCAACCCGATCCATCCCCACACCGGAGGAGTGGTCGCCCCACCTGCCAATCCCCTGTAGGCATCGACGAACAGGCTGAACGGCAGGGGGCGCGTGACCGCAGAAAGCAAGGGCGGCATGGCCCATTCCGGGAAGGTGTATCCGGAAAGGGGAAAGGCGGGTGTGTTGAAGGCGAGCAAAAATTGTCCGCATGGAATGGGGCTTTGGATCAAGCGGCCAAAAACCGCTCCACAGGCCAGGCTTGCCAAAAAAAGCAAAGTGAGCAAGGCAAAGGTGGGTAGGAAGGAGGTCGCTGGAGCGCCCCAGACCGGCATCAAAAACCAGTAGAACGCGATCGCCGTCAGCGAATAGATGCCTATCCAAGGCAAGGACCTGGCGACCAGTTCTCGGCGAGGCGTTGGGTTTTCTTTCCATCCCGAGGGAAGCATGCTCCCCGCCGCCAACATCAACGCCATTTGCAAAAACATCGGAAATAGTCCAGGAGCGAAGTTGGACAGGTAGTCGAAGGAGGGATTGGCGAAGCCGCGTGGATCGGCGCGCAGGGGCACGGCCATTTCTTTCGCTTGCCCAAGGGACAAACCCGCTTGGCAAAGCCTACCTGTTTCGAGCCTTGCCCCTTCGGTGGCCACGATGGTTGCCATGACGGAGTAAAGTTGATTGGCCGTCATCGGGTTGGTCGCGTCCCTCCAAAAGACGATTTTTGCCGTATGTCCTCGTCGAACCTCCCGATCCAGACCCTCGGGGAGGATCGCCGCCGCCTTGATGTAGCCGTCCCGAAACGCTCTGCGCACCGCTTCAAGGTCGTTGTATAAGAAAATCCGCATCTGGGGCGTTGCCGCCAGGTCGCGCACAAGGACCCGAGAAAGGCCCGTTCGGTCCAGATCGAGCAGGCCCACAGGAAGATTGCGGACAGTTCTTGTCGAGTAGACCGCCAGGCACACCGCGGTGGCCAACAAGGGAGCCAAGACCAACAAGAGCCGAGTGGGATGGTCGCCCCAGCGGCGCAGTTCATCCCTGACCCACAACCTGGTTGTCATGACCTCAAATCCTGGTTGGAAATCGAACCGTCATTCCGGGAAGCAGGCCTGGGACCGTCTGCCGGGGTGTCAGGCGCACTTCAAAGGATTTTAGATCGGCGTCCCCTTTGCGGCTAGTGGATCGCCAGGTCGCGAAGTCGCCCATGGCCGTCATCCACTCCACCCGAAAGGAAACCGAATCCTGGCCAAGAGCGGGAATGCTTCCCCCAAACGTCTTTCCAATTTCGAATTGACGCAGCTGGTCTTCCCTGACGCACAAGGCGACCCAAACCTCTTCGGGGCGAATCAAAACCAGAATCGGGGCACCGGCCCCCAGGATCTCTCCAGCGCCCAGATAGCGTTTTTGCACAATGCCATTGCAGGGTGCCAAGATCACGGTTTCCTTCTGCCAACTTTTGGCTTCCGTGAGGGCATTCACGGCGGTTTGCACCAAACCTTCGGCGGCATCCAGTTCCTCGGGTCGGGCACCGTTTTCCACCAAATGCAATCGCGCGGCAGCGGCCGATTCCGTCTCTTGGGCCGAACGCCATCTGAACTCCGCTTCGTCGGCCTGTTGCCGGGCAATGGCGCTGTCGGACAGCAATTTGGAAATCCGTTTCCAAGTCGACTCCGCCAATTTTCTGGCTTCGGTTGCCTGGGAGAGCTGGGTCTGAGCCATGCGCACTTCCTCGTCACGGGCGCCTTTTTTGGCCATGCGCAACCTTGCCTTGGCGCTCTTCGCCGAGCCCGCCGCCTGTTCCACTTTGGCAACCACCTCGGGACTTCCCAACACCGCGAGAGTATCGCCCACCTTCACTTGGTCGCCTTCCCTCACCCGTACCTGGGCGAGTCGGCCTGCGAGCTTTGTCGAAACCAGAACCTCGCGACTGTCCACCATTCCGATCAGGTCTGGTGGGTTGGATTGCTTGCAGGCGATCGCCCCAACACCCAAAACCAAGGACAGGACGACATGTTGGAAGCGTTTCATTTCCGTGCTCCATTCCAGAATTGAACGAATTCAGAGGTTCGCCCCAAGGACCACAAGATTTCCTGGGTCGAGATCCAGGCATCGCCAGCGGCGGCCAACCGATCCAAGCTCGCCTTTTGCAGCGCCAACCAAGCATCGACCACTTCCAAAGAGGTGGCTTGGCCTTGCTCGAACCGCAGGGCCGTCACCCGGTGGTTTTCGCTGGCAAGCAAAGCTTGGGCACCCAAATTCGCGTACCGCGTGCGGGCTTGTTTGAGATTCAAGGTCTGGCGTTTGGCTTGGGCAACCAGGGATTGCTCTGCTTCCTTGCGCAGACCTGCCAATTCCACTTCGGAGGAACGCGCCGCCGCTCTGCCATACCAGTCGCTCCCACCGTGAAATAGGGTGAGAGTGCCTTTGATTCCCACGACCCAACCGGGTTGCATTGCCGATCGCGCGGCATCCTGGTTGAATTCGTATTTCCCGAACGCGCCGATCTCCGGGAGGAAATCGGCAGTCTTGACAGCCACCGCTTGGTGGGCCAAGTCCTGCTGGGAGGCCAAGGCAAGGACCAGCGGGTTGTGCTCGGCAACGACCGTCACCAAATCCCCCGCGGCGGGATCGACTGGGGGCGGAGTGGGGAGCGTGTCGGAAGGAAGGATCACCTCGTCCTGGCCAGCCATTTGCGCCAAGGTGATGGAGAGGGATTCGAGTTTTGAACTGTCGTCGGAAAGCGAAGTGCGGGCCTCAGCTAGGGCGAGTTCGGCGCGAAGAGTTGCGACGCGATCCGCCATGCCTTGTTCCACCAGGGTTTGGAAACGATCGCGGTGGTGAGCGATGGCCCCAAGCGACTGGTTGCGTAGGACAATGCTAGAGCGCAACAGGCAGGCTTGGAGGTACAACTTGGTGAAATCGCGGCGCAAATCGTTTGATTGGCGATTGAAGTCCGACCCGGCCGCGCGTTCCCGGGCTGCTGCCGCACGGCGACCTGCCAAAATCCGTCCCCCGTGGAACAGAGGCTGGTAAGCCACGATGGATGCCTCCCAGTCCGTTTGTTCCGCGAAGGTCTGCTTGAAA
>CAIKAA010000294.1 GCA_903825275.1 uncultured Fibrobacterota bacterium
AAAAACGAATTCCTGGCAAAAATCACACCCGCCATCCAAGCCCTCCCTTCCGAAAAGCAATATCCCTTCATCATCTCACTCCTCCGCGAAGACCTGAATGCGGATGTCAAAGCCATGAAAGGGGTTGCCGCAAAGGGATCGTCAAATTGGGGAGATATCAAAAAACTGAACCTGGACGAGTCCGACGAAAAAGCCCTCATTGGCGAAATCAGCGACCGGATCATTTCTGGCGAAGACCAAATGAAGGCCCAGAATTTGGAATCGCTTATTTAGGGCTCTTCTTGTCAGCCGCGAGTGACTGAGCGATCAAGGTTTGAATGCTTTTCTGCCAACACGCAATCAGCCAGTTCCTCTCGGAAAGACATAGGACTCGTGAAGGAGTCCTATGTCGTCTGCGTCGGCTTTAAAAGTTTCCAACAAAGTCAATGCAAAATCGTCACAGTCTCTCTGAATTCGCGGTTTCCGTTGACCACTCGCAGAACATGAAGCCCTGGCCTTATGCCGCGAAGGGAATAGGTTGCCTGGAAGGATCCCGCTTGCACCGAGGCATTTGCCAAAACAGCTTCGGTGATGCCGTCCATGCCAATGATTTCTGCAACCAAAGGGCCAGCTTCCGTGGGCATTTGGAGGGACAAGCTCGATGGGCGACTTTGCATGGCAAAGGACGTGATCAGCTGGCGAGGGAGAATTCCCGTCGTCTTAAAACTCACACCAATGCTTCTGGTGGAAGTCATCGCAAATACCAGAGGATTCGTCACCGAAGAGGAAAATCCCGTCCAAGCTAAAAATGCCGATCCGACGGCTGGATGGGCCGTCATTGTAACGGTTGTACCGCTATCGAAGGCTGTCTGGTTGGGGACCCAAGTGATCGACCCGGTAGTTGGCTGAAGGACCGTCAGGGTGCATTGTTTGGGTGGAGTCGCCTTAAAACTCACACCAATGCTTCTGGTGGAAGTCATTGCAAATACCAGAGGATTCGTCACCGAGGAAGAAAACCCTGTCCAAGTTGAAAAGGTCGATCCGACGGGTGGATGGGCGGTCATGGTCACCGTCGTTCCGCTATCGAAGATTGTCTGGTTGGTGGGGACCCACGTGATCGAACCCGCAGTTGGCTGAATGACCGTCAGGGTGCACTTTTTGGGTGCCGTCGACGCAAACGTGGCCGAGATGATCGAATTCTTATTGAGGACCAAAGAGGCCGAAGACACGGTGCCGGTAAGGTCGCCACTCCAGGAAACAAAGCGATATCCGGTTTGGGGCACCGCTTGGAATTGGATGTTGGTGGCCGAGTCGTAGCCAGTCAGTTGGGCGAGATTCATCTGAATAGAACCGCCCATGCCCGGCAAAATGGACACCGTGAACTGCTTGGGCACTGGCTCATTGCACGTCTTCAATTTGTTCAATTTTGGACGAATGGCTTGGACTTTGGACTCCCATGCGGTGTCCCCAATCGCTTCCGTGAGCCCGATCAAGCCGTCGGCGATCCGTAAATTCAGATTGTTTGCATTCAGCCAGTTTGGATTTGGAACGCCACCCGTTGCATAGCCGTCGTCCGCAATCATGCCTTTCTTGGAAAAGCTCCACATTTTCTGCCAGGTAAGAGAGTCTCCCCGATGGATCGTGTCCGATGGCAAAGACGCCCCTCCGGAAGTGCTCGTCAATTTGATTTGAGAATAAGGCATTGTTTGGGACCACCAAAGATCTTCCGCTCCGGGTGCGATATCTGCCGAAATCCACGCTTTGGGCAAGATGGTTTGGATGGCATTGGCGATGTCGCTCAACAATAGGCTTGCCTCAAAATACGACAACGGATTCTTTTGTTTGCTAGATGTGTACTGGTAAAAATTGCGATCAAGAACAATGACGATCGGCCTACTGGTCCCCCAGTTATTATAATTTGCGGCATAGGCGGCATAAGCTTTGTATTGATTGATGATCAATACCCGATTGTCCCGAATGTATTGCGCACCTAATGAACAAACGCCAATGCCCATGGAATCACATTCCGGTATTCCGAGTTTTTGTTTGGCTCCCTCGGCAATGATGCTGGAATACCAGACTGGCGTGAGCATAAAATCGTTGCACATATTCAATTGAAATCCTTCGCGTCCGGAACAAGGCTTTGGCGCAAGCTGTACATCGGTTCCACAGTCAGCATAACCGATCGGAAGGGCCAAAAAATCGGTCTCGGCTTGAGATATTTTCAAAGAGTCATTAGTCCCAATGCATCCTAATTTGCCACAGGCTTTGATTGCGTGTTGCTCGAGATCCACACCAAAACTGAAATTGCACAGGGACATCGATGCCGGAACCCCTCCTGCTAGGACTAGAATCCAAGCGGAAAAGGTGGATGGATGAGGATGCATGTCTGACCTCCAGAGAACCGTTTCTTGCTTGTGGGAAAAATTATTCATGCCAAAGGCCATTTTCCGTTCACTTATTTGGATGGCTCACCTGGGGAACTCTAAACTGCACTCGAATCCCAGTAGAGTTAGCAGGATGCTGAAAATCGAAGGCTTCCTGTCAGATTCGATCGTTTTTCAGCAACCTGTTCGGTTTTCTCAGGTTGACTAGAATGTCCCCCTGAAGAGGTCCCTCTCGAACCAAAAAATAGGTGCAGGTCAGTGTCTGGCGACAGGGTTACCCATCATGACCAATCCTGAATGGGCCCCATTCACTCAGGTAGGCCTCGCCCGTTTCCAACAAAGTCAATGCAAAATTGTCATCGTTTGGCGGTATTCCCGATTGCCATTGACGACTCGTAGAACATGAAGCCCCGGTCTTACGCCGCGAAGGGAATAGGTTGCCACGAAGGAGCCAGCTTGCACAGAAGAATTTTCCAAAACAGATTCTGTGATGCCGTCCATGCCAATGATTTCTGCAACCAAAGAACCAGCTTCCGTGGGCATTTGGAGGGACAAGCTGAATGGACGACTTTGCATGGCAAAGGACGTGATGGGCAGGCGAGGGAGAATTCCCGTCGTTTTAAAACTCACACCAATGCTTCTGGTGGAAGTTATCGCAAATACCAGAGGATTCGTCACCGAGGAGGAAAATCCCGTCCAAGCTAAAAATGCCGATCCGACGGCTGGATGGGCCGTCACTGTAACGGTTGTACCGCTATCAAAGACTGTCTGGTTGGGGACCCAAGTGATCGACCCGGTAGTTGGCTGAATGACCGTCAGGGTGCATTGTTTGGGTGGAGTCGCACTAAAACTCACACCGATGCTTCTGGTGGAAGTCATTGCAAATACCAGAGGATTCGTGACCGAGGAGGAAAATCCCGTCCAAGTTGAAAAGGTCGATCCGACGGGTGGATGTGCCGTCATCGTCACCGTCGTTCCGCTATCGAAGATAGTCTGGTTGGGGACCCAGGTGATCGAGCCAGTCGCTGGCTGAACAACCGTTAGCGTGCATTTTTTAGGTACCGTCGATGCGAACGTGGCCGAAATCGTCGAATTCTTTGTGAGCACCAAAGAGGCCGAAGATAGGGTGCCAGAAAGATCTCCACCCCAGGAAACAAAGCGATATCCGGTTTGGGGCACCGCTTGGAATTGGATGTTGGTGGCCGAGTCATAGCCGGTCAGTTGGGCGAGATTCATCTGAATGGAACCGCCCGTGCCCGGCATCAAGGACACCGTGAACTGTTTTGGAGCAGGCAAATTACACGTCTTCAATTGGTGCAATTGCGGGCGGATGGTTTGGACTTTGGACTCCCATGCGGTGTCTCCAATCGCTTCCGTGAGTCCGATCAAGCCGTCGGCGATCCGTAGATTCAAATTGTCGGCATTCAGCCAGTTTGGATTTGGAACGCCACCCGTTGCATAACCATCATCCGCAATCATGCCTTTCTTGGCAAAGCTCCACATTTTCTGCCAGGTAAGAGAGTCCCCCCGATGGATCGTGTCCGATGGCAGAGACGCCCCTCCCGAAGTGCTCATCAATTCGATTTGAGAATAGGGCATTGTTTGGGACCACCAAAGATCATCCGCCCCCGAAGCGATATCTGCGGAAATCAACGCTTTGGGCAAGATGGTTTGGATGGCATTGGCGATGTCGCTCAACAATAAGCTCGCCTCAAAATATGACAATGGATTCTTTTGTTTGCTAGAAGTGTATTGGTAAAAATTGCGATCAAGAACAATGACGATCTGCCTATTGGTCCCCCAGTAATTATAATCTGCAGCAAACGTGGCGTAAGCCTTGTATTGATTGATGATCAATGCCCGATTGGCGCGAATGTATTGCGCACCTAAAGAACAAACGCCAAAGCCGGTGGAATCACAATCCGGTATATCGAGTTTTTGTTTGGCACCCTCGGCAATGATTCTGGAATACCAAACTGGGGTGAACATAAGACTCTTGCACATATCAAATTGTATCCCTTCGCGCCCGTCCATAGGCTTTGGAGCAATATGTGCTCCAGCTCCACTTTCTGTATATCCGATCGGCAGGGCCAAAAAATCGGTCTCGCTTTGTAATACCTTCAGAGAGTCATTAGCCACAATGCATCCAATTTTGCCACAGGCTTTGATCGAGTGCTGCTCGATATCCACACCAAAGTTGAAGTTGCAGAGCGACATCGCCTGGACGCCTCCTACAAGGGCCAGAATCCAAGCTGTAAGGGTGGTCGGGTGAGGATGCATGAGGGGCCTCCAGAGAATCGTAAATTGCGGGGAAAAATTTATTCATACCAAAGGCGATTTTCAGATCACTTATTTGGATGGCTCCGAGCCATCCAGTGGGACCCTCTTCCCATGAGATTTCGCAGTTCCGCTTTCCCCGTAATTCACTAAGAGCTTATCCGTAAATAGGCTTCGATTCCGAGATCGAGCGAAAAGTTGCTGGTCAATGAAGGCGAGCGAGGCGTAGTGAACCGAACTACGGTGAACGAGCCTGAAGCAGACCAGCGGCTTTGCAGCCGATCGCAGGG
>CAIKAA010000295.1 GCA_903825275.1 uncultured Fibrobacterota bacterium
CCCTGCGATCGGCTGCAAAGCCGCTGGTCTGCTTCAGGCTCGTTCACCGTAGTTCGGTTCACTACGCCTCGCTCGCCTTCATTGACCAGCAACTTTTCGCTCGATCTCGGAATCGAAGCCTATTTACGGATAAGCTCTTAGGTCTTCCCAAAAATGCACTTCAAGTAGGCCGCACCCTCGAAGGCGATGGGATGATCCACGGCGTGCCCCGTACAGCGCACCTCCCGAAGGGTCCGCTTGTAGCCGTTGGCGGCGTCTTCCACGGCCGCAAAGAAGGACTCGGCAGCCACTCGAGCGGAACAAGAGGCTTGGACCAGCGTGCCCCCGAACGCCAAAACGTCAAGCCCCATGCGCGTCAGGCGCTGGTAGGCCAGCAAGGCCGATTCGACTTGGGAGGCCGACTGGGCGAACATCGGGGGATCGAGGATGACCACATCGAATTTGCGCTTCATGCGGGCCATGTCGTCCATCAATTCGAAGGCGTCTCCGACCAGGGTCTCGTGCTCGCAAGCCGCGACATTCGGGTTGGTGAGATTGAGCACCCAATTGCGCTCGGCGGCTTCCATGGCGGGCGCCGAGACATCTAGGCTGGTGACCTGGGTCGCCCCGCCGCGGGCCGCGTAGACCGAAAAGCCGCCGGTGTAGGAAAACACGTTGAGCACGCTGCAACCGCGCGTGATCTGCTCGACGCGACTGCGATTCTCGCGTTGGTCCAAGAAGAACCCCGTCTTCTGGCCCGAAATGGGATCGGCCTCGAAGCGCAATCCGTTTTCCGAGAAGATCACCGGGCCGGTCAAAGCCGGGCCGTGCAGAAATTGTCCGTCGGTCAAACCAAACAGGAATTGGGGATCTTTGCGCATGGAGCGATTCAGGCGCAAGACCAGTCGGTTGTGGGGCTGGGCTTTGCGCAGACCGGTCACGATGGATTTCAGGTGCGGGATCCAGGCCGGTGTATAGAGCTTGATCACCAACGTGTCGGCGTAGCGATCGACCACCATTCCCGGAAACCCGTCCGATTCGCCATGGACCAATCGGTACCCGTTGGTGGGCGCGAGACTGGGATCTTGGAGAACCTTGCGCTTGGCGATGGCGGTCGAGAGCATTTGGTTGAACCAAGCACCGTCGATTTTGACCGCATCTCCCTGGTGCAAAACCCGCAACTTGATCGGTGATGTCGGATCGTAAACCCCAATGGCCAAAAACCGGCCTTTGCGATCGAACACAACCCCCAGATCGCCAGGAGCTCCGGGGTGACTTTCATCTTCGATCGAAGTCCCATAGACCCAAGGATGTCCACTGCGGATGGACCGTTCGGCGGGTGGCGTCACGCGAAGCGCGATCCGCTTGGTGCCGGGGGCGGGAAGGGTCGCGGCAATCTTGTCGAAGACAGTTTCTGACATCAGGTTGGGCCTTGGGAAAGAATGGATTCCAGGACCGTGACTTTGGGATCTTGGGGAGCCCTCCACGCCTGCCAGATGGAAAGGGCTTCGGTGTAGCATTGACGAGCCTGCACCCCTTCGCCCTGCTTTTTATGATGGTATCCCAACGAAGCGACGATCTCGGCGGTTCGCGGCGAACGGGGACCATGGACACGGGTCGAGAGCTCCTTGAGAGCAGTCAAGGAATCGAAGGCTGCCCTGGCCTCCATGGTGTCCAACTGCCACTGGATCCATTGGTGTTGGACTTCGACCACGAATTCAGGATCGCCACCTTCCGACAAAATCTGCAGGCATTTTTCCATGTGCCCCATGGCCTTCTCCTTGGCATCCAGCTCCTGTTCGAGTTGGGCCATCAAATGGTGGGCGCGAGCCACCAACTCGTGTTTGTCGCCCCCCTGCTCCACCACTTGAGTCAAGATCGCCTCAAAATGCTCGCGTGCGGAATCGTACTGCTCGGCCGCCATCAACACGGCCCCCGCTTGGAGCACCAAATGGGCATGGGCTTCCCCCACCTTTCCCTGGAAACGTTCGATCCCCTTGGCGCAAAGATCCAAGGCCGTTTGGAATTGCTGGCCCTCGCGAGCGATTTGCACCATCTGCAAGATCGCGCGGAACGAATCGGGATTGACCGGATCCCCCACCGCCTGGTCAAAAAATTGCAGCATCCCGTTTACCAAAGCAAAGGCCTCTTCGTTGCGACCTTGGTTTCGGAAGATCAACGACACCAGCCCCTGGGCGTTGATCAAAATCGGCGTCCTTTGGGGATCATTTTCGGGAATAGCCTGCAAGGGAACCAAAATCGCTTCCGCCTTCTGTGGCTCTCCGAGAAGCACATGGACCTTGGACAACAAAAGACGGGCCCCAATCACGTTGGGATGAAACGGATTGGCAACTTCTTCTTCGATCAGAGCCACCAGGGCATCACGACCTTCTCCAAGCTGTCCGGCTTCCAAAAAGGCCGAGATCTCCTTTTGGCGCGGGGTCAGTTCAACGGGAGAAGGGGTAGGATCGCTAGGACTCATGGTCACTCCGGAAAAAGGCTCGTTAAATTGATTGGGACACCAAAGGTAGCCCCCTACTGGCTCTGGTGGTTCATCGCGCCCTCCGATCCAGATCTCCACCGACCTTCAACGCAAAAAACCGCCTTGATCGGACCGGTCTTGCCCACCAGAGGTGATGACCTCCAACGGGCACGTTTCAACCACACACGCAGTTCACAAGGCGTGTGCCGCAACCATGAGCGAACAGGACGAGCAAGGAAAAAAGCAAAAGAGTCGAAGTCATCGCCATGATCAATTGGAACACTCTGGAACAATGGCCGATTTTCCTTTTCAGGATGTTTGAAACCTCGAACAATTGATCTTGCAATTCTTGGAGCCG
>CAIKAA010000296.1 GCA_903825275.1 uncultured Fibrobacterota bacterium
CCCTGCGATCGGCTGCAAAGCCGCTGGTCTGCTTCAGGCTCGTTCACCGTAGTTCGGTTCACTACGCCTCGCTCGCCTTCATTGACCAGCAACTTTTCGCTCGATCTCGGAATCGAAGCCTATTTACGGATAAGCTCTTAGCCACCGAGGGGCGTTTTCGATAGCTTCACCGGGGGAAGGGGCCCCCCTGTCCCGCATTCCTAGACGACCCTGGTGGGCGGTCGGGAAACAATCCATTTTGTACACACCATGACCCTACGCCTGCACTTTTCCAATCGATTCGAGCCCTTGGTGGGCGACTTGTCGGCGGCCTTGGAGGAGCAATGGCTGGATTTCGGCTCCCCCCCGCCGGTGGTGGTTCCCTCGCCTGCGGTGGCCAAGTGGTTGAAGCTCCGACTTTGCGAAGCGCGTGGGCCCCTCGTCGGGCTTCCCACTCCCACTTTGGAAGGTTTCCTTTGGAAGGCCCTGGACCCCAGTCCTGGAATGAAGATTTTGCGCGCCGATGCCCTGCAGCAGGCCTTGGTTCCCTTGCTGGACGATACCCGTCTGTCTCGACCCGAGTACCTTCCGGTGCAGGAGTACTTGTGCCCGCAAGGGGAAATCGACGTGCGTCGGCGGTGCCAGTTGGCCCACGAGATCGCCCGCTTGTTTTTGGAGTACGAATACAACCGACCGTCGGTTTGGAAGGACGGAAGTTGGGGTGTGCTCGGGCTGGACCAGTCCTGGCCCGATCGCCCCTACTTTGCCAAGACGGGTGAAGTGGAATCCACCACCGAACAATGGCAGCGCGATCTCCACGGGGCGGTTTTCGCAAGTTCTGGTCCCTTGGCGGAATCGGGAAGGTTGGGGCTGCCGCGATTGCACCGGATCCGGCGCGAAGCGGGATGGATTCCTTCGGGCCAGGCGGTGATGGTGTTTGGGGTGGAAAAGGTCAGCCACTTCCACCGCAACCTGTTGCTGGAACTTTCGGAAAAACGCGAAGTCCATTTGTTCTTGGTGAATCCTTGCGCCGAATTTTGGGAAGACGTGGACACCTCGCGTCGTCCTCACCGCCGAGGCTTTGCGCTGCCGCGATTCTCCGAGCAGGATTACCAGACCTCGGAACTTCCCGAAGGTCTTTACCCGGCGGGATCGCCAAGTCGCGAGAGCGATCCCTTGCTTTTGCAGCGCTGGGGCCGTTCCCCGCGCGAAAGCCTTTCTCTCTGGAGCCAAGCGGTCGACTACAACTTCGACTTCACCGTCGAACCGCCCATCGGCCCACAAGAAGTTCCCACCGTCCTTTCGGTGTTGCAGCAAGCGATCACCCAACGTCACCCGGGGCCGGTCAAGGCGCCCTTGGAACTGGAAGACGGACGGATTCTGTCAGGGACGATGAGTGTCGATCCTTCCCTGGTGCTCTTGGATTGTCCCGAGCGGGGCCGCGAGATGGAAGCGGTCCGCGACCAAATCATCGAGTGGCTGTCTCAGGACAAACACCGGGTGGTTTCCGACGCCGTGGTGTTGATGCCCGACCCGTCCCGACACCGCACCGCCATCCACCGCGTGTTTGGGGGCGCCGCTCCAGGGGAGCCAGGACATTTGCCCTGGGTCCTCTTGGGCGAAAAGGCGGGCGAAAGTGCCTGGGCACGTGCGGTCCAAAGTCTCTTCGCCTTGGCCAAAGGCGGTTGGGATCGACCCACGGTGTTTTCGCTTTTGCGCAATCGCTTGGTCCAATCCAAGTTGGGGGTGGATGCCTCGACCGTGGCGCGCTGGGAAAGTTGGGCCGAAGGTTCGGGAATGATCCGAGGTTGGGATGCCGACCACCGACTCGAAATGGGAGATGCCCCCCAAGTGGGGTTCGACACCCACACCTTCCGCGCCGGACTGATGCGTTTGATGATGGCCCCCTTGGCCGACGGCGTCTTCGCCTTGGGATTGCGGGTCCCCGAGAAGCTCGGGGAACGCATTTCGGTGGCGCGTGATTTCGAGAGCGATTCCAGCGAAGTGGAAGTGTTTGCGGCCTGCTTGGAACGACTGTTTTGCGAAGTCCGGGAATTGCTTCATCTATGTCAGAAATTGTCACCAACAAAATTGGTGGCCGAATGGGTCGCCCTGTTCGACTCCTGGATCGCAGTGGACGACGATGCCGAAGAGAGGGTGCGTCGGGAGCTGATCGAGGGATTGGAGCTGTTGGGCATCCAGGAGAAAGCGGGACGGACTCGCTTGACGTTGGAGGAACTGGAAGAAACCGTGCGGACCTTCTTGGACGGCGAACTTCCCGCCACCGCGCGGGCCTTCGCGGGCGCCCTCACGTTTGCGCCCCTGAAGGCCGGTTGTCTGCCCCACGGTCTGGTGATCTTGGCGGGGTTCGATGCCAAGGTCTTTCCCGGAGACGGAAGGCAAACCCGTTTGGACCTGTTGGGAATGTCCCCTTTGGTGGGCGACGCGGATGCGGTCCGCGACAACCGGGCCTTGTTCCTCCAAGCGTTCTTGAGCGCCCGTTCGCGCCTGGTCGTGACCTGGCTCGGGCGCGACATCCAAAAGGACGAAGCCTTGGAACCGGCCAGCGTGGTGCTGGAATTGGAAGAAGCGTTGAAGAGCTTGGCAGACAATTCCTGTCGGACCCAAGTGCGGCTTTTGGCGCGCGAAGCCATGCTGCCGGGCGAAGCGGTTCCTTCGGGTCCGGGCTTGGTTTCCTGGGACCCTTTCGATCGGATCGAACCCACTCCCCCTGCGAGCAACCCCTGGAAAAGCCCGGCCTCGCCGTCAGGATCCTCGATCCGCCTGACCCTTTCCGAGGTGAAGTCGTTTTTGACCGATTCCTTCCTGCACCACGCCCGCCGCACCATGGGTTGGGAGGAAGAGGAAGGCCCAGGGACCCTCGACGCCGCCCAGGAAGCCCTTTCCACCACCGCCTTGGACGGGGCCATCTGGCGCAGCGAATTGCTGGTGCAGATCGCGACCTCGGTTTGGGCCGATGCGACGGACCCCTTGGAGGAATTGGTGCGTCGGTTCATCGCTCCCAAAGCTTGGGAGGCCGCCTTTCCCGAAGCGATGGTGGCCGAAGTCCAGTGGGAAAGCCTGCTGTCTTGGGCGAGGTGGGTCGAGCAAAAATTGCGGGAGATGAAAGAGGGATTGCCGAACCATCGATTGGTGTGCGGAGCCGATCTTTCCTTGGGATTCCCGGATCGAGCGGGAAGCTTGGAGTGGTGCCTGGACGGACGGAAGGTTTTGGTGGGCCAAAAGATCTCCTGTGCCCTGGTGTCGAATGATTTGACAGATCCTGTCATCTTGCTGCATTGCGCCAAGGTGGAGGGGAAACCGAAAAAGGCCTCGACCATTCACTTTTCGCGCACCCTGGGGGCCCAGCTCCAGGCGATTGCCTTGGCCCAAGCCGGGATCGGGCATCCCGTTCAAATTCGATTTTTCGCTCGCCTTCCCGAGGTCGATCCGGTCGACCAGAAGGGAATGGTCGCGCCCCGGGATTGGTTGGAGAATGTGGTGAAAGACCTGTTGAACCAAGAGAGCCAATACCTGCCGAGCCAGGCGATTTTGGAGTTGGGGAAGGACAAACTCAACCTCGTGGCTCTGCGGGAAAAGCTTGAAAACTCGGACCATTCCCACGACCTGGAAAACCTGTTCGAGCCCGAGCTTCCCGGTGAACGCGAAAGGGATGACCGGGAATTGGTTGCCTTGGCTGGGCGACGACTGGGCCCCTTTCTGGAGGTCGCCTCATGAAGCGCGATGTCGTGTCCGAAATCGACCTTTACCACCACGGGGTTTTGGAAGCCCACGCGGGAACCGGAAAGACCTACACCATCGTGGGGCTGGTGGTGCGGCTGTTGGCCGAACGGCGTTTGGCGATCCGGGACATTCTGTTGGTCACCTACACCCAAAAGGCCGCCGGTGAGTTGTTGGGGCGCATCCGCAAGGGCCTCGAAGCCGCTTCCCAAACCCATCCCGACAGCACCGTGCGCGAGCATTTGCGGGAAAGCCTGGCCAATGTCCACGAAGCCATGGTGGGGACCATCCACGGGGTCTGCCTGCGCTTGCTGCAAAGCTTCCCGTTCGAGTCGGGACTGCCATTTGCCACCGAATTGGTCGACGACGCCCAAGGGATCGAAGTGTGTTTGCGCGAAGCTCTGCGCGCCGACGATTGGAAGGGCGTTTTCGCCGACCCTTCGGTGTTTCGCGAGGTGAACGAGGCCCAATCCCTCGACAAACTCCTGGCGACGGCCGTGTCGCTGGGGGTGGGATTGCTGGATCGCTCGGCGCGAATTTATCCAGAAGGTTTGGAACACCTCGAAGAGGCTCCGGACAACAGTTCTTTGGCTGGGATCTTCGCCGCGCGATGGGCGTGCGAAGGATCGCGTCGGTGGTCCCGGAAAAAGGAAAGCCAAGGACTTCTCTCTTACCAAGACATGCTGGACCGGATGGATCAGGCCTTGGAACGGAGCGATTTCTTGGAGGCCATGCGTCGTCAAGCCAAGGTGGGAATTGTCGACGAATTCCAAGACACCAGCTCGCGCCAATGGAGTCTTTTCGAGAAGTGGTTTTTGGGTCCCGGCGAGAATGCCGGAAACCTGTATTTGGTGGGCGATCCCAAACAGTCCATCTACTCGTTCCAAGGTGCCGACGTGCGCACCTACCAGCGCGCTTGCGAGGCCCTGATGGCGCGGGTGGGGTCGCGGCGCTACACCTTGGACCAAAATTGGCGATCGCTTGCCACCTTGATTGGGGGCACCAACCAGTTGGTCCAGGAGGCCACTCCCGAGGGTTGGTTTTTGGATCTGTCCATCCGTTACGACGGGGCCAACCAGGCCAGGGCTCCCCACCGCGAGTCGAAGCCGGAACAAATTCTGTCGGACGATTTGGCGAAGGCACCGGTGCGGATCGTGAAGCTGGTGGGGACGGCGGCCCAAGCCCGCGACGAGTACGCACGGCATTGTGCCGAGTGGATCTTGTCCCTCAAGGGCCGCACGGTCGATCTCCCCGAAGGAAATTCGTGGCAGCCACGGGTTTTGGATTGGAACGACTTTGCCATCGTGGTTTCGACGCGGTCGTCGGCCAAGGCCTTTTACCGCGTGTTGGACGAACAAAAAATCCCTTGGGCATTCTACAAGCAGCAAGGGGTGTTTTCGTCGCGAGCGGCCTTGGAATGTGCTGCGGTGTTGCGAGCCCTCCATGCCCCTGCCTCCGATGTTGGCGCAAAAACTTTGGCGATGGCGACCCGGCTGTTGCAGGGCGACGAGGTGATTTTGGATCAATTGCGCGAGCTGTCGCTCTCGCGCCGTTGGGCGCGCATGATCCGGTGTTTGGAGAATATTTCGGGTGCGGCGGGGAGGTTGTTGGGGTCTCCCAACGGCGATCGGCAGTGGATGGATTTGCGACAAGTCTTGGACTACTCGTTGGAATTCTTGTTGGCGGGAACCGGAGGTCTTTCGGAATTGATCGAGCATCTGGACCGGTTGAAGGACGATCGCGACCAAGCCAGCGAGGACCGCAATCTGTTGGCGAGCGCCACCGACCGGGGCCGCGTCCAGATTCTGACCATGCACGTTTCCAAGGGATTGGAATTTCCGGTGGTGTTTCTCGCCGCCGGAGGCCGGAGCCACCAACAGAGCGTGAAGTCGTGGATCGACGAGGATTCCAATTCGTCGCTTTGTCTGATGCCCTCGCTGTTGGACAAAGGCAAGGAGAAGGGTTCCTGGCAGACCTCGATCGATGCGGGGGAAAAGAAGGCCAAGGCGCGAGTGCGGCAGGAAGAACGACGGCTCTTTTATGTCGCTCTCACACGACCCAAGTTGCTGTTGGTGGTGCCCTGCCACGTCAAACCAAATGCCCTGAACGTGGAAAAACCGCAGGGCCCCTTGGCGGAAGCAGTCTTCCCTCACCTCAACGCACCAGGGGAAGGAATCGATCTGCTGGGCGCTCCTCCCGACCGACTTCCCCTTAAACCCCTCGAAACGCCTCCCGGCTCTGCTCAGGAAAAAATCCACAGCTTGGACGAATTGGTGGCCGTTGGCCTTCCCTCGCGGGTGAGGGTCCAAACCTCCTACACCCAGGTGGCCAAAACATCATCGGCATCCCACGGGCTGGAAGGGCGCTTTCGGCGATCCGAGGAAGAAGACCTGGAATCCAAGGATTTGCCAGAAATTGTCGCCGATGCATGGTTGCCCCGCGGGTCCAAAACCGGCGATGCCCTCCACGAAATTTTGGAGTCCTGGATGAGTCCCCAAGAGGACTTGGGATGGATGGGAGAGGACTCGGTTTCACCCCAACGATTGTCCGCGGTGGCGCGGATTTTGGGACTGCACGGTTTGGATCGCGGCCTGGCCGAGCGGGTGGCCGACTTGTTGCGCACGGTGCTGCGCTCGGTCATCACCTTGCCCAACGGGATCCAACTGCGGCTGTGCGACTTGGCGCCCGACGATCGCCGCCCCGAAACCGAATTCCATTGGGCCTTCGGACCCGACGGAATGCCTGCCTCGAAAGGTTCTGCCGTGAAGGGATGGATGGTGGGATACATCGACCTGTTGTTTCGGGTGGACAAAATCTGGTATGTGCTGGATTGGAAGACGACCAGTCTGGATCGCTGGAATCCCGAAGCTTTGTCCAGTTCCGTCTTGGAGCACGCCTACGACCTTCAGGCCAAACTCTATGGCCGAACCGTGGCTTCCGCCTTACCTTGTGGCGAAACGTTTGGAGGAGCCGTGGTCTTGTACTTGCGAGCCTTTGCAGATCCCACGACCAGCGCCTCGGGAGCTTGGGTCGCCGGTCCCTCCCAAGATACGGAAGAGATCGCTCGCCGCCTGCGCGCTTGGCTGCACGAGCGCGGCCAGCATGCCGGAGCCCAGCCATGATCGGCCGGTTTCTCGCGGCGCAGGTCGGCCCAACGGTGAAATCCATCGGCGACACCCCTTTGGAACGCTTTGCCTTGCAGGCCTATTTGGGTGGCAAGTTGGGTTTGGCCGAGCTTCGCATGGAACGGATGATGGCCGGACATTTGCCTTGGGGAATGCGGCTGGTGGTCCTGGCTCTTCTCGCACGATGGGGCGCAGGTTATCCGCGAGCCTCGGGGGAGGAGCTGATCCAGGAAGTCGAAATTCTATTGTCGGGGGGAATCGAGAATCCTTTGCCGCTGTTGGACCTCGACGCCCATCGCGCCTCTCTCCAGGCCTTCGGACCCGAGCTGATCGCAGCCATTCGGAATGCTCTGGCCGAGCTGGAACAACATCCCGAACGGGGGGTACCGCTGTTCGGAAACCTGGAACAGGATCCGTTGCCCTTGGTTTGTCGGGAAGGAAACTCGTTTTCCTTTGCCCGGCTTCTCGCCGCCGAACAACGGCTGGTTTCGGATCTCACCCGTCGGCTGAAACCATCGTCCGAGTTGGATCCCGCTCGAATCGCTACGGCACTTCAAAAGCTCGACTCGCTTCCTTCGCCCCACTTGAACCCAGGCCAAAGAACGGCGGTGGAAGCCGCGTTGCACCATTCCTTCTTGATCGTCACGGGTGGGCCGGGAACCGGGAAAACCACCGTGGTCTCGCGGATCCTTTGGGCGTTGGCGCAGGTTCTGGACGGACTGGATTCCGAGGCGGTCGCCCTTTGCGCGCCCACCGGAAGAGCCAAGGCACGGCTGGCGGAAACGGTCGGACAGAATCTGTCTTGGCTTTCCAATTTGGATCCTCGGGTCGCCGCCTTGCTTCCTTCCCAGGCCTCCACTCTCCATTCCCTGTTGGGTGCCCGAAGCGATGGCACTTTTCGCCACCATCCGGGAAACCCCTTGCCCCAGTGCGTGGTGGTGCTGGACGAAGCCTCGATGGTGGATTTGGTTCTGTTTGCCGCCTTGCTTGCGGCCCTGTCCCCCGAGGCCCGGTTGATCGTGGTGGGCGATCCCGACCAACTTCCCTCGGTGGAAGCGGGCGCGGTGCTGGCCGATTTGGTGGCCAATCCCCACTTCCAGGACAAACGGATTCATCTTCTGGAAAGCCACCGCAACACCGGCGACATTGCCGAAATCTGTGGGCGAATTCGCCAGGGCCAGCCCGTGGGCGAATTCCTTTCTTGCCGCAGCTTGGGAGAAGAGGGAATGGCTCTCGTCCGTTCGCGGGTTGGTGGAGTGGGCCATTTGGGCAACCGGGGCGGAGAGGAGTTCGCGGTGTCGTGGCTGGAAGAACGCTTTGGTCACCCCATGCGCGAAAGGGGTTGTTTCGATCCAGATGCCCTGCTCCAATTGGTCGAGCGTTCCCGCATTTTGTGCGCCGTCCACGAAGGCGTGGCGGGAGCGCAGACCTTGAACCGGCGCGCCGACCATTGGCTGCGCGAGCGTTTCCCGTCCCCTTGGAATGGCCGCTTCGTCCCCGGCCAACAAGTGATGTTGACCCGCAACCTTCCCGCTCGAGATTTGTGGAACGGCGACCTGGGAGTGGTGCTGGAACACGAGGGTCGAATGGTGGCGGCTTTTCCAAAATTCGACGGAATCTTGAGGGTGCCCGTCGAACAACTCGACGGATTGGAAAGCGCTTGGGCGATCACCATCCACAAGTCGCAGGGCTCCGAATTCGACGAGGTGCTAGTGATGCTTCCCGACCGCGATGTGCCGGTCTTAACACGACAAATTCTGTACACCGCGATTTCCCGCGCGCGGCGCACGGTCGTTGTGCACGGTGACTTGGATCTGGTTGCCAAGGCGATCGAGCGCAGTGCCGATCGCCCCAGCCGCTTGCGCGAGGTTTAGAGCCGCGAGAGGGTGTTGCCCGCGGAGTTGGCGACCCAGATATTGGTTCCATCAAAGGCAATGGCGCCAGGTGCTTTGCCGACCGGATAGGTCCCGACCAAAGCTCCGGTTGCTGCCACTAGCTTGGTCACGTTGTTGGTATTTTTGTTCGCCACCCAAATAAAGGCTCCGTCGAACGCCAAGGCGCTGGGCATGGTTCCGACCGTAATGGGTGCGGCCGCGGCTCCGGTTGCGGCAACGATTTTGGTGACGTTATTGGAGCCGCTATTGGCGACCCAGATGTTTGTCCCATCAAAGGCCAGGGCACTGGGTGTCGTTCCCACATTCGTGGTTCCGACGACAAGTCCCGTGACAGCATTCATTTTTGTGACGGTATTGTTGCCACTATTCGCAATCCAAATATTGGTGCCATCGAACGCCAAGGCGCAAGGTTGGTTCGCACCCGGATAAGAAAACGTTGATACCTGAACACTGCTTGTTAACTGTAGTTTGGTAAGATTATTTGAGCCTTTGTTCGCGACCCAAAGATTGGTTCCGTCGAAGGCCAAAGCGCTGGGTGTGGTTCCAACCGAATAGGTTGCGACAACTGCGCCGGTTGAAGCGAGGAGTTTGGTCACGGAGCCTGAGCCACTGTTGGCCGTCCAAATGTTGGTTCCGTCAAACGCCAAGGCGCTGGGCAAGCTTCCGACCACAGTCGTTGCTCCCACGACGCCCGTTGCCGCTACGATCTTGCCAACGTTATTGTGCCCACTGTTGGCCACCCAAAGGTTGGTTCCGTCAAAAGCCAAGGAACTGGGAAGGGTTTCCACCTGGATGGCGGGAAAGGTGGTGTTCGCCGCGTACCAACGCATTGTGGCGATCTGGTTCACATTGGCCGTTTGGGCAGCGGCTGGATTGGCCAAAAAGGGAATGGCGAGAAACAAGGCCGTCGCAGCGGTTTTTGCAGTGGAAAACATGGATGGACTCCGAGTGAAAATAGGGCTCAAAATGGCGGTGTCGATCGCTTCCTTCCCTGGAGAAGAGAGCGATTTTTCGCAGAAGAAAAAATAACTGTATTGAATTCGATTTGTCGATCGACAGATCATTTATCGTTCCATGCCAACGAAAAATCGTTCCATGGCGAAGATTCCTGAGTTATCCCGCCAAAAGGTTGTGGGATGAACATCGGGAAGACGGGCCCCCTATCTTAGGGTTAATTTTCCAACAACGACCGATCGATCTTGGCCCGGGTTGCCGACAAGACTTCGCCGGTTTCGACCCGCAACAGTTTGAGGAACAATTCGTAGCGCGGACCATTTTTCACCAACCCCGAGGCGATCAAAAAGTTGGCCCCCAAGATCTTGCCGGTTTCCACGACTTTGGACTCTTCCACAGCACCGCTTTTCTGCAGGGCCAGTTCGCGCAACACCATTCCCAAGTTTCCGCGATCGACCACCCGAAAGCGCTTGGAACGCGAAATGGCCAAGGATAAATTCTGCTCCAAAATTTTGGCGGGAGCCCCCAGCGAATCGAACTCGGGAACCGTCGCCAAAATCGCCACCGCCGAGGAATCGGCTAACGCGATCGAAGAGTAATCGACCAACTCGTCTACAGCCTGGCGAAATAGTTCCGACAAGATCGCGCCTTGGGATTGGCTGCCAGATTTTGTCGCTTCAAACCATCCCGACGAATCGACCGGCGGGACTTCGGCGATCTGCGAAATTTCGTCCCGCGCCAGCCGCAACAAGACGGTCTCAAGTTTCTCGGAAACCCAATTGTCGCCGGTGTGGTGGCTCACCGAGGCTTCGTGGCCACCAGCACTTTCGCCGCGCTCGCCATAGGTCAGAAAGACATACTTGCCCCCGGTGACCTGGGCCACTTGGCGCATCACCACCTCGCCTTGCAGGTCCAATCCACCAGCACCCAGGGTGTGGATTTTGATTCCCAACTGGCGCGCGAGATGGGCAGCATCGGCATAGGTGAATTTCTGTCCATAATCCAGATGGGGCGGGGCATCGGTGATCACGAAGGCCAACCGAATTCCGTGCTTCGTCCAGTTCATTCCTCGCACGGTGGTGTCCAGGGCCGACTGTAGGTCTTCGGGAGTGTCCCCGCCGCCGCCTGCCTCGACCTTCTCCAAGCGTTTGGTAAATCCATCGACATCGCTCGACAGAGGCGCCTTTCGCACCCGGAAATCATCGCCACTGTCGCGATATTCCACAAGTCCAAAGCGCAATTTCGGTTTGCCCGGCATGGAGGTCAGGTTCATTTCCAAAATCGACAAAGCCTTTTTCAAGCGATCGATTTCATTGGACATCGACGAGGTCGCGTCGATCACAAACACGATGTCCACCGGCATTTCCTTGGTGGCACGCAAGAGGTCGGGAACGCGGACTTCGATTTCGCGCGGCCCAGCGCGGTCGATGGTTTGGGTTTGACTCGATCCCAAAATGGTCAATTGAACCACTTGGACAGAATCGTTCCAGTGCTTGGGAAACAACCAATAGGTGCCATTGGCAAGGCTTTTCCCTTCTTCCACCAAGCCTTGGCGGGTCGCGAATTTCAAATCCAAGTCGCTCACCCCGCGATCCTTGGAATCGACGAAGCGAATCTTGATCCGTTCCTCGACGTTGGTTTGGCAATGGGGGAGGCCCGATCCGGTTCCCTTCAAGAATTCAGTAAAAGCCGAGAATTGCTGGTTGTCATCCGAAACCCCCACCCGCAATCCTGACAATTTTTGTTCGGAGCGGGGTTCGCTTGCCACACCCCTGGGAGCCTTGGAGAGTTTGGAACTTTCGGCTTTCCTCGCAAGTGGCGCACTGGCCGGCGCGCCCTCGAGCAGGGGGCGATCAAAGGAAATCTCCCCGATCGAGGGGTCCCCGTCAATCAGATTGGAGACGGATTGCGGTGAGTCGAGGAATCCATTCACAGTGCCGGAACTCAAGTCGATCGACGCCATGGTTTTGGGCTCGAAATGGACGAGGCTTGCCTGGGGTGCCCAGTGCATCGAGCCATTCTTGGCGACCACGCGCATCCAACCTTTGGCACATTCCTTGGCCAAGAAAATTTCGTGCTTGTGACCCACGTAGGAAGGGCCGTGAACATCGGTGCTGTCGCGGTTCGGCCACAAAAAAACTGAATCCTGGTTGGTGCTCCAAAGGTGGGTGGTGTCGGCGCAGTTCGAGGCCGCCCGCGCCGGTGTCGAAGGTGCGGCGATCCACAAGGCCAGTAGAACGGGAACAATCATGGCAACCTCCGGTAAGGGAGAATAAGGTACGGAATTCTCTCTTGCCGTGCCCACTAGATCCATGGATCGTTTTAGTTTCTTGCCAATGAACAAACCAACCTCATTGGCGCGATGGTCCCGGCGTGGGGCGATCAAACGGTTCGATTCTTCTCGTGAGGTTTCCGAGGCCGACGGGGAGTCGATCCTTTCGGCCATCGAACTCGCCCCCAGCGCCTATGGGTTGCAGCCTTACCGTGTGATCGAGGTCCGGGATCCGGCCTTGCGACAGGCGATCCACGCAGCCTCGCCGTCCCAGAAACAGCTGGTCGAGGCCAGTCGCTTGCTGGTCTTCGCCTTGGTGACGGATTTTGGCGAAAGCCATCTGGATGCCCATTTGGCGCGCACGGCAATAGCCCGTGGCACGTCCCCCGAGGCCTTGGCCGCCTACCGCGCTCGGGTGATGGACGCCTTGTTGAACCGGCTCGACCGAGCTTCGCTTTTGGCTTGGCAGGCTCGCCAAGCCTACATCGGATTGACCGCCGCCATGTTCCAGGCTTCCCAGTTGGAAGTGGACACGTGTCCGATGGAGGCCATTTCGCTTGCGGACATCGACCGGCTTTTAGCCCTACCGGAACGGAATCTGAGCTCGCTGGTCGGGCTTGCGGTCGGGTACCGGTCGGTGGACGATGCCTATTCCAAGCAGCCCAAGGTCCGCTTGCCACGCCCGGAATTCCTGCTAGAGGCGTAACTTCGTCGCCTGCCGTCTGCAGCATCGCTCGGGAAGAGGTAGACTTGGAGGACGATTTGGTTTACCAGGAAGGCTCTCCATGTATGATCTGATGGGACGAACGATCCTGATCACCGGGGCATCCAGCGGAATCGGGGAAGCCATGGCCCGTTTGTTTGCCCAAGAGGGCGCCCGGCTGGTCCTTTGCGCCAGGCGTTTGGAGCGATTGGAAGCTTTGGCCGAAGAGCTTCGCGCCGCCCACGAAGCCGAGGTCTTTGTTCATCGTCTGGATGTCCGTGATCGGTTGGCGGTAGAAGGCTTGATGCAGCACTTGCCGGAAAGCTCTCGCGAGATCGATGTGCTGGTGAACAATGCGGGATTGTCGCGGGGTTTGGAGCCCTTGCACCAAAACAATCCCGACGACTGGGAAGAGATGATCCAAACCAACCTCACCGGGTTGCTCTATGTTACCCGACAGATTTTGCCGCAAATGGTTGCGCGAGGCCGCGGCGACATCGTGAACATCGGATCCACCTCCAGCCATGAAGTCTACCCCAAAGGCGCCGTCTACTGTGCCACCAAGCACGCTGTCGACGCGATTTCGCGCGGCTTGCGGATGGATTTGGTCGAGAGCCCTGTTCGGGTGATCCAAATCAGCCCCGGCATGACCGAAACCGAGTTTTCCACGGTGCGCTTCCATGGCGACCAGGATCGGGCGGAAAAAGTCTACCAAGGAGTACAAGCCCTTCGCGGCCAGGATGTCGCGGAAGCCGCCTTGTTCGCGCTCACTCGACCCGCCCATGTGCAAGTGGGGGAGATTGTTCTGTGGCCCACCTTCCAAGGCGCCAGCACTTTGGTCCATCGATCGGCGGATTCCGAATCGAACCCTTCCCACGGGTCCTCGTGGAGCAATTTCTACGAATTGAAGGAGTAGGAAGATGCCTCAGGGAGCTTAAAAACCATGGTAATTGAGAGTGCCATTGACAATTAACACGGTTTTCGAGTAACTTGGGAGCCATGGTGAAATCCAGGAAGGCCTCCCAAATTCTTGCCGAGCTGGGGCGTTTTTTTCCAGTGGTGGCCCTGACCGGGCCTCGTCAGGTGGGCAAGACCACGTTGGCAAGGTTGCATTTTCCAGACAAGCCCTATGTCTCCCTGGAAAATCCCGACGTGCAATGGCAGGTCGAGGCCGACCCCCGAGGCTTTTTGGCGCGCTACCCCAACGGGGTGATTCTGGACGAGGTGCAGCGGGCTCCCGCGCTGTTTTCTTACCTGCAACAAATCGTCGACGAGGACCGTACCCCAGGTCGTTTTGTCCTGACAGGTTCGACTCAGTTCGGACTTCGCTCCGCCATTTCCCAGTCGCTGGCGGGTCGCGTGGGGCTGGTCCACCTGTATCCGTTCACCACCTCGGAATGGTACGGAACCTCCTTGCCGAGTCTTGACGAGATCTTGTTTCGCGGATTGTTTCCGCCGGTGCTGGATCGCGAGATTCCTCCCCGATTGTGGTATTCCCAATATGTCGCGACCTATGTCGAACGCGACGTTCGGGAGATTCTTAGCGTGAAAGACCTGGGGACATTTTCTCGATTCGTGCGCCTGTGCGCCTCGCGGGTGGGACAACTGTTGAACTTGAGCTCGTTGGCCGCGGATTGCGGGATCACCCACAACACCGCGCGGTCCTGGATCGACGTGCTGGAAGCGGCTTACCTCTTGATCCAGTTGCGGCCATGGCATGAAAATTTTGGCAAGCGTCTGATCAAGACCCCCAAACTGTACTTGACAGATTCTGGTCTTTTGTGTTGGCTGTTGGGAATCGAAAATCCCGAACATCTGGCGACCCATGCCCAACGCGGGTCGATCTTTGAAAACTGGGCGGTGATGGAAGAGGTCAAGCGTTCCCGAAACCAAGGGGAGGAGCCGAACCTCTATTTTTGGCGGGACCAAGCAGGACATGAGATCGATTTACTCAGGGTGTCTGGCGACCAATGTCAGGCGATCGAAATCAAAAGTGGGGCGACGGTCCCCAAGGACGCCTTCCGGGGATTATCGTATTTCCAGAAATTGTCGGAAGGGAAATTGGACCGCCAAACGCTCCTCCACGGCGGCGAGGGAAGTTATGTCCAATCCGGTGTGGAGGTTCGATCGTGGAAGGACCAGGCTCTGGGGAATTGAATCCCCCAGGCAGACCTTATGCCAACGGGGGCGGGATTTCGGTTTCGTCGTAGCCGAACTTGGGCGAGGACAGATGGATGGCGTCCAAGGAGCTTGTCAGGTATTCGAACGCTTCGTCGACAGAATCTGACCAGTGCCACAGCTTGAGGTCGTCCTCGTCGACCATGCCGGTGTCCACGAACGCCTCCAAGTTCAGCACGCGTTCCCAGTATTCGCGACCGAACACGATGATGGGGCGGGGCTTGTCGAGCTTTTGGGTCTGGGTGAGGGTGAGGACCTCGAACATTTCGTCCATGGTCCCGAACCCACCGGGGAACACCACGATGGCGCGGGCGGTGTGGACAAACCAGTACTTGCGCAAAAAGAAGTAGTGGAATTGGAAGGCGAGCTCGGGAGTGATCCAGGGATTGGCGTGTTGTTCGAAGGGGAGCGAAATGTTCAAGCCCACGCTGGGAGTTCCGGCTTCATAGGCGCCGCGGTTGGCCGCCCCCATGATTCCATGTCCGCCCCCAGAACAAACGATCAGGCCGTGCTTTCCCTCGGTCGACCATTTGGAAATTCGGTACGATAGCTCGCGGGCTTGGTCGTAGTATGGAGCCACCTTCAAAAGAGCCTTGGCTTTGGCCAATTCCTTGGCGGTGCCCCCGTGGGTTTCGAGCCGTTTGAGGGTTTCCTGGGCCTCGGCCAACGGAGGGGTTCGCGCCGATCCGAAAAAGACGATCGTCCCGCCCACTCCTGCCTTGCGCAACCGCACCCGAGGCTCGGTGAATTCGGCGAGGATGCGAACTTCGCGGGCCTGGGGGGAATGGAGGAATTCCGCGTTTTCGTAGGCCTTGGTGGCGTTGGTTTCCTGGGGTTCATGCATCATGGTGGGCCTCGGTGCGTCAAGTGTCGTGCGGGAATCAAATTGTATCCTGCAACGCGCCTCCATGCCACCAAAAACATGTTGATCTACCAAGGAAAACCCATTTTTTGTCGGATCTCCCCCTTCAGCGGGGAACGGGCGGCTTCGTGAAACTCCTTATGGAAACGAGAAAGATTTTTGGAAGACTCCCTGGAGCTCGCCAAATAGATTGTCGGGAAACTTGATCGGATAATCAAGTTTGTACCGTCCGGACGGTATTGTCTTTAAACCGTCTGGACGGTATATTCTTTTTCCAATGAGCCATGAACCAGAAAAAAAGCACCCCTCTCTGACCCGGGATCACATCCTGCAGGCCGCGTCGGAATTGGTGATGTCCGAGGGCGGATCGGCCCTGACACTCGACGCCGTGGCCAAGTCGGCGGGGATCAGCAAGGGTGGACTGTTGTACCACTTCCCGAGCAAGGAAGCCTTGATCTTGGGAATGATCGACGCCCGCCATCAATGGCTCAAAAAATTGATCACCGAGGAAAAGAGTCAGTTGGCCGATCCCGGTGCGCCCGGGGCTTGGCACCGCGCCTTGGTGTTGGTGGGATTCAAAACCTTCATCGCCTGCAATGATTTGACCGCGGGCATGTTGGCCGCCGTGGCCCAAGACCAATCCTTGGTCGAACGAATTCAGCTCGGGCTTTCGGAACTCACGCTGATTTGCCAACAAGACGGCATCCCACGGGCGGTTTCGACCCTGATTCTCTCGACCTTGGATGGCATCAAAATGCACCGGGTCATCGGGTTGCCCCTGCCATCATCCGAAGAAATCGATGAACTGCGCGACCTATTGCTTCACCTGATTGATCAGGCTACTTTCGTGACTTCAACCTCCAACCCCAGGAAACCTGCATGAACCGGCTTATCGCCATTGCATGCCTTGTAACGGCCACTGCCCAGGCGGGAAAAATCGATTTGGCCCAGGCAATCCGCGAGGCTTCGACCCAAGGCCCCGACGCCATCGTGCTGCGGGCCTCTTCCGACAGCGCCCATTTGCTGGTGAGCGAGGTCCGCGCCATTGCCTTTCCCAAGGTCTCAGCTTACGCGAATGCGGGACTGGGCCAGCAACCCAACCAAATGGCCGCCGCCCTCGGCGGATTCGGACAGATTTTGGGATCGGCAAACGGAGCGATCAAAGCCCTGAACGGCGAGGCGAAAGCGAACGACCCGACCTTTGTGGGGTCGAATCTCGACAAGGCTCTTGGGGGGCTTTCTATCTCCGACGACCCCTACTGGAACTACTCCTGGGGGGTGCAAGTGACCCAGCCGTTGTACACCTTCGGCAAAGTGACCACCGCCCTCCGGATGGCCAAAACCCAAGATCGCCTGACCCGGGTGAGGCTGCAGTCCACCCGGCTGGCCACCGAAAAAAGTGTCGTCGACCTTTATTCCATCGTGGTCCTTTCCAAAGCCAAGCTCGAGACCACGCGGCGTTCGGTCGAACGCCAAAAAGCGGTGGTCGATCAGTTGGCGCGCAACTTCCAAAATGGCGCTGGAGCCAAGGCCCAAGTCTTGATGGCCAAGTCCATTTTGCTGCGACTGACTCCCGACATCCAAACGGGCGAGCGCGATTGCCTGGCTGCTCGCCGAGGTCTGAATCGATTGCTGGGACGTGCCGCCGACGACTCGACCGAGCTGGATACCACCGGTCTTCCCGAATTGGAAGGTCGACTCTCGCCCGCTCGCGAAGCGGTATTGAAAAATGCCATGGCTACCCGACAAGATTTGAAGGCCCTCAAAGAGGCGCGGTCCCTCCAAGAAGACTATGCAAGCGTGTTGCGGGCCAACAATTTGCCCAACATCGCAGGCATCGCAAAGTTCGGTTTTTCCTCGATGGATCAAACTTGGAAGGCGGTCCAACATGTCGCTGAATGGGACCAGCGCGATTGGTCGGTGGGAATTGGTTTGCAATGGAACGTGTTCGATGGGTTTGAGCAGTCGTCAAAATCTGGCGAAGTTCTCGCGGCCGTGCGCCAAATGGAAGTTCGCGAAAGCGATCTGAATCGCCTCATCGAGATCGACGTCGACAACGCCCTGCGCGACCGCGTCGCCGCCGATTCCTCGCTATCGGCCGCCCGCGAAGGAGTCGCAGCCGCCACCGAGGCGCGCGAATGGTTCTCGCGAAATTTCCAAAGCGGATCGGGATCGCTTTCCGATCTGCTCCAAGCCGAAGAAAACCAGCGCCTAGCCGAGTTGAGCCTGCTTTCCGCGCGCCTCGAGCGCACCAAGGCCGCCGTCAAGCTCGCCGCCGTCCAAGGCCAAGATCTGATTTCACTGCCGGAGGTTCCATGAACAAGTCCACCATTTTGACGGTTTCTGTCGCCGCTTTGGCGCTCTCTTCCTGCAAGGCCAGGGAGAAGAAGGAAGAAAAGACGGGGGTGACCAGCATCGACACCGCCGCGGTCGGGGTGGTGACCACCACCTTGAAAGGCGTGGCCTGGAGCGATTGGGCCAGCTATTCGGCGGACTTGCGCGGTTCGGAAGACGCCATCTTGGTGACCACCGCCGCCGGTGTGGTCAGCACGGTCGCCGAAGTGGGAAACATTGCCCACCAAGGCCAGGGCTTGTGCGACATCGAATCGGACCGCTACAAAGTCCAGTACGAGGCCGCCAAGTCGTCGGTCGACGCCAACAGGGCCGCCCAACAAACCACCAAAGGCGAGCTCGACCGCACCAAGGCCAATGTGGATGCCGGATCGTTGGGCAAAGCGGCACTGGACGCCATCAATGCCCAATACGCCAGTCTGATCGCCCAGGGAAAAGGCGCCGAGGCCCAGGTGCTGGGGGCCAAAAAGCTTTGGGAAGACAGCCGTTGTCAAGCGCCGTTCGATGGCATTGTGGCCACGCGTTTGGTGAATCGCTGGCAGTCTGTCGGTCCGGGAACCCCCACCCTCCGGTTGGTGCGAAACGACCGGTTGGAAGCCACCTTCACGGTGCCGGAAACAGAATCCCACGAACTCAAAAACGGCACTTCGGTGGAATTTTTCCTGTTGGATGAACCCGAGCGGATCTACAAGGGCAATGTGAGCGCGGTGGATCTCGCTGCCGATCCCCGCAACCGCACCGTGGGCGCCAAAGTGATGATCAACAATGCGGGCGGAAAGTTGCGCCCCGGCATGATCGGGCGCGCCCGCATGTTGCGCAAGCGCTACCAGGCGGCTGTCGTGGTGCCGTCGGTGGCATTGCTTCGCCAGGAAAAAGGGGTGAACGCGGTGGTGGTTCGCGATGGCGTGGCGCACCTTGTCGAAGTCGAACTTGGTTCCACAGAGGGCGATTCCGTGCTGGTTCGCGAGGGATTGAAAATTGGCGATCGATTGGTTGTCCAGGGAGCCTTCCGCGTGTCGGAAGGCACCCGCGTGAAGGAGTAACGGGCTCATGACGAAATTTGCCGTCAAGAACCCAGTCACCATTTTGGTGCTGGCGGCCATCATGTTGCTGGCCGGCGCATTGAGCTACATGTCTCTGCCGCGCGAATCGTTCCCTGAAATCAAGATCCCCTTGATCTTCGTGAACACCGTCTACCCAGGTGCGGCACCCCAAGACATCGAAAAGCTGGTCACCGAAAAAATCGAAGACAAGCTCGACGGCGTGGATGGCGTGAAGAAAATCACCAGCCAGTCGATGGAATCGGTCTCGGCCATCCAGGTGGAATTCAACACCAACGTGGACGTGGAAACCGCTCTGCGACGCGTGCGCGACAAGGTCGACCAAGCCAAGGCCGACCTCCCCACGGACGCCGACCAGCCCATGGTTCAGGAACTGAACTTCTCCAACATTCCGGTCTTCATCATCTCCCTGACTTCCGATTACGACATGGAGCGCCTGGAGCAAGTCGCCGAGCAGTTGAAGGAACACATCGCGGTGATCCCCGGCGTGTTGGACGCCAAGGTGACCGGCAAGCAGGACAAGGAAATCGCGATCGACATCGATCCCGCCAAGCTCACCGCCTACGGAATTCCGCTGCGCGATGTGTCGAGCGCGATCTCGGCCCAGCACCGCAACATTCCGGGCGGCGCTTTGAAGGCGGGCGGCAACCGCTTCACGATCAAGATGACCGGCGAGATCAAGGATCCCGACGCCTTTGGCGACATCGTGGTGCGCGCCGAAGGGTCAAAAATTGTCCGCGTGAAGGATTTGGGAACCGCTCGATTCGGATGGTCGCGCGAGCGTTCGACAATCGCGAAGTTCAATGGTCGGCCCTCCTTGGCCATCACCGTGACCAAGCGCACCGGCGAGAACATCATCAAGATCATCGACGACGCCAAAAAGGTCGTGGAAGAGGATTCGAAGGCTTGGCCCAACGGCACGCAAGCCGACTATTCCTTTGACCAGTCGGTCCAGATCCGCGAGATGGTGACCGAGCTCACCAACCACATCATCACCGGCCTTTTCCTGGTGATCGGCATCCTTACCTTCTTCTTGGGATTCCGCAATTCCTTCTTCATCTCGACCGCCATCCCCTTCTCGATGGGCATAGGTTTGATCGTGCTGCAGATGATGGGGATCACCTTGAACATGGTGGTGCTTTTCGCCCTAGTGCTGGGATTGGGCATGTTGGTGGACGACGGAATCGTGGTGGTGGAAAACATCTACCGACATCTGTCGATGGGCAAGACCCGTGTGCAGGCGGCGATCGACGGCACCAAGGAAGTGACACTTCCTGTCGCCACGGCCACTCTCACCACCGTGTCGGCCTTCATCCCCATTCTCTGGATGCCTGGCATCATGGGGAACTTCATGAAGTACCTGCCGATCACCGTTTCGGTGACGTTGGCGGGATCGCTGTTTGTGGCCTTCATCTTCAATCCGGTGTTTGCGTCTCTGTTCATGCACAACAATCCCGACCACCACGACGATGATGGGGGCGGCCTGTTCATGCGCTTCAAGGCCTTTTACGGAAGGACCTTGGAAAGCTGGATGCACCGACCCTTCTTGATGTTGTTCCTGTGCGTGATGTTTGTCTTTTCCAGTTTCGTGGGCTATGGATTGTGGGGCAAAGGAGTCGCGTTCTTCCCCTCCTCCGAACCCGAAGTGGTGGCTGCCGAAGTGGAAGGCCCCTTGGGGCTGGACATTTACCGCACCGAAGACGCCGTCAAGAAGATCCAAGACGCCGCCTTGAAGATGCCCGCGTTCGAGGGCGACGTGGCCTCGGTCTCGACGGTGGTTGGAAAAGGCAAGAGCGACAACAACCTGGGATCATCGAAGGCCGAGCCGAACAAGGCCTACATCGACGTGAAGTTCGCCAAGTTCGACCAGCGCAAGGTCGATTCGTGGAAGGGCTTGGCTTGGATGGAAAAGAATCTGGCCCACATGCTTCCCGGTTGGAACGTGAAGGTCAAGAAGCAAGCCAATGGTCCGCCCCAGGGCAAGCCGGTCGAGCTGTTGATCCAAGGCGACGACTTTGACGTGCTGGGACAATATTCGGATTCGGTCATGGCCCGCATCAAGCAACTACCTGAACTCACCAACGTGACCACCGACTACAACCCGGCCCAGCCGGAAATGAAGATCGACGTGGACCGCGAACAGGCCAAACGCTTCGGGTTGGGAACCACCGATGTGGCCATGGCGGTACGCGGCGCGATGTACGGTTTCGAAGCAGGCAAATACCGCGTGGGCAAGGACGAGTACAAGATCATGGTGCGGCTCGACACGGCCACCCGTGAGAATTTCAATTCGCTGGACCAGATCACGATTCCCCACGAAGGCGCGGCGATCCCGCTGTCGTCGGTGGCCCACTTCACCCAGGATGCGAGCTTGGCCTCGGTGAACCGATTGAACCGTCTTCGCACCGTCCAAGTAACCGCCGATCTGGCGCCTGGCCAGCAAGACGAAAACGGGCCCAAGACCAAGGCCCAAGCCGCCATCGCCAGCCTCAAGCTGCCCGTCGGTTACGCCATTCGACCAGGCACGGGCTCCAAGGACCAGGACGACACCAAGGCCTTCATGGTCAAGGCCTTGTTGATCGCCATGGCCTTGGTGTTCTTCACGATGGTCATGCAGTTCAATTCCATCTTCCAACCCTTCCTGATTCTGATCGGTGTGTTCTTGGCGTTGGGTGGCGTGTTCTGGGGCTTGGTGATCGTGCGCACTCAAATGTCCATCATCATGACGGGTGTGGGCATCATCGCCCTGGCGGGCGTGGTGGCCAAAAACGGCATCGTGCTGATCGACTTCATGAACCACTTGCGCGCCGAAGGCAGACCTTTGCGCGAAGTGGCCGTGGAAGGCGGCAAGACCCGTTTGCGTCCGGTCATGCTCACCGCCATCACCGCCATGATCGGGTTGCTCCCAATGGCGACCGGCATGGGCATCGACTGGTTGCACTTGGGCTGGGTGTCCAAATCCCAAACCGCCGGCATGTGGGCGCCACTGGCTTGGGCGATCTTCTGGGGTTTGCTGTTCAACACCGCCTTGGTGTTGGTGGTGACCCCGGTGTTGTACTACTCGTACTACAACTTCCTGGAACAGTTCAAGGGTCGCCAGGGAAAGACAACCAAGATGCCCCTGGCCCACGACACCGACATCCGGGCCCACGCCGACGATTGAGATCGCCTAGACCATCCCCCACCCCTGCCCTCCCTGTCAGGGAG
>CAIKAA010000297.1 GCA_903825275.1 uncultured Fibrobacterota bacterium
CAGCGGCCTTTTCCTTCAGGCGATCGAGCTGGACGTGCCACGGCATCACGATGTGCATGTTTTCGGCGAGCCACAAACGACCACGGACATCGAAGCCGCGCCCCTCCAGCTCCTCGATCTCATGGAGCAATTGGGCGGGATCCAAAACGACGCCGTTTCCGATCACACAGGTTTTGGTGGGCCGCATGATGGCGGATGGAATCAGGTGGAAGACAAATTCCTGGTCTCCGACAACCACGGTATGGCCCGCATTCGCGCCGCCTTGGAACCGGATGACAACATCTGCGTGCTCGGCGAGCACATCGATGACCTTGGCCTTGCCTTCGTCACCCCATTGGGATCCGACGACGATCGTGTTCTTCATTGTTCGCTCCGCGGAGACGCCTCCGCCCTGTCGCTTCAGACAGCAAGGAGGAAAATTAGTTCAGATCTTCAGAACGATTCACGCAACCGAGCGAGCATCGCATCCAATTTTTTGGCGACATCAGGTCCAATGGCCGGATGAGCATCCATAGCGGCCTTCCAAAACCCCAAGGGCCGCACCCCATGAACCTGTGCCCGGTGGGCATCGCGGACCACATCCACCACCACCGGATCCAAGCCAAATGCCTGCGAAGCCACTAGGGCAAGGTCGATTTCCTCGCTCTTTGCCGTTACGGCAACCTGTTCGGCTTCCAGACCGGGTGTGCCGCCTCGCCAAGCAGCCATCACCTCACCATCCACCACCAACAGGCTCACGACCTCGCCACGCACATCGCGGGTCAGGACGAAGGGGCCGGTTGGATATTCCTGCCAAAGCTCTTCCAATCGATCCCGCGCCATTCCACTGGGAGCGACCCATTCGATTTCTGGAGCATGAGCCCCTTCGGGAATGCGGAATTGGGCACCTTTCCAGGTCCGCACGAAATCGAAGGCGTCATCCAGGTTTTCGCCCACATAATGGTCGATCACCGCCACTCCCGCACGGGATAGGCGCAACAGCACACGGGTAGGATCCCAGGCTAGGCGAATCCCTCGGGGATCGGGAAGCATGGGAATTCCCGCAAGGGCGATTTCTTCCAGAACCGCACGACGCCATTCAAACAATTCGGCGTCTTGCTTTCCGCAAATTGCAGCGATGACGATCCCGGACAATTTTGACCAGTCGCCATGCGTCCAATCGTCGTGGGAAAGCAAGGACTGCTCGCCGAAACGAAAGGCTTGAGGACCCATCCAAATGGGTTTTCGACCGCTCTCCAAAAAGGATCGGAAGAGAGGCCCCACCGAGAGATCCCAGATCGGCGCGACCAGGCCGATCCGATGGCCGTGTCCGCCGTCCCGACGGGACGCGGATCCAGGCATCAGACTTTCTTTGGCGTGTGCTCGGTGTGCCGCTGGAGCTTGGGGCAATACTTCTTGAAGACCTTGGATTTGACGGTCTTGTTGAGCACTACCGTGTAGTTCTGCTCCTTGGTTTCTTTGCAAACCAGGAAGTAGATCTCCTTGCCTGTCTTTTTCTTGGCGGCCATGGCGTTTTGTCCTTTAAGTCGTGAAGGGGCAGGAATGTAGCCCCTCCCCCTGTTCGTTTCAAGTGGGTCAACTAGTTTTATTGCCAATCATGTCGTGCCGCATCCTCGTTGAGAACACTGAAAACTATCGGTTATTGCGATTGGAAGGTTCGGATTTCGTTCCCGCCCAACAAGCGGAATTCCGGAGCGTTTACCAATATCTGATGCAGATTCCTTCCTCAAAACCTTTGTTGATCGACACCACCCATCTCGCCTTGGTCGGATCGTGTTGTCTTTCTTCGGTGATCGAACTGGCCATGATCTGTCATCGCCACGGGATCCCCGCCGGAATCATCGAGACTCGCTCCGACACATTGGATGTCTTCGAAGTCGTGAGCCTCCACTCCATCCTTCCGGTCTTTCTGACGGCAGACGAGGCACGGCTCACCCTTCTGGAAGTTTGATCCAGCCAGTCGCTTCCGACGGCCACCTCAACCTTTCCGCACCGCAAGCCTTGGTTCTTGCGTTTCAGAATGTATACTTCACCGCCTTACGAATTTCGGAGAGACTCATGTCCATCAACCTGCAGACATTGCAATTTCAGAACCTTCGCACCGATCTGCCCGAATTTCGGGCCGGTGACACGGTTCGTGTCAACTACAAGATCGTCGAAGGCGACAAGGAACGCATCCAGCCCTTCCAGGGCGTGGTGATCCAAGTCCGCGGCGCCGGCGTTTCGACCATGTTCACCGTCCGCAAGCTCAGCGGCACCGTGGCGGTCGAGCGTATCTTCCCGATGCACTCCCCCCGCATTGCTTCGCTGGAAGTCATGCGTCGCGGTTTGGTGCGTCGCGCCCGCATTTTCTACATGCGCGACCTCACCGGCAAGGCGAGCCGCATCAAGGATCGTTCGACCCGAGACAACAAGAAGACCTGATCAAAGGTTTTCTCGAGTCCATCAGGAAAAGAGAAGGAGATCCCCCAGATCTCCTTTTTGCCGTTTCCACCGGGCGGAATCTGCTGACCATTCCGACTTGACACCACTCAATTCAAGGAGCCTCCTCGATGCCCAATCATTCCGATATGCCCTATCGTCGCCTTGGCCGCTGCGGCCTCAAGGTCTCCGCTCTTTCCCTCGGTGGCTGGACCACCTACGGAGGATCGGTCCAGGAATCCAATTCGATCCGTCAGATTTTGACCAAAGCGTTCGAGAGCGGCGTAAACTTCTTCGACAGCGCGGATGTCTACGAGCGTGGCGCGTGTGAAGTCGCGATGGGTTCCGTGTTGCGCGACCTGCCCCGCAACGAAATCGTCGTTTCGAGCAAGGTGTTCTGGCCAATGAGCGACGACGTCAATGACCGGGGACTTTCGCGCAAGCACATCCTGGAATCCTGCAACCGGTCCTTGAAGCGACTGGGCATGGACTACATGGACCTGTACTTCTGCCATCGGTTTGATCCGGAAGTCCCTTTGGAGGAAACCGTTCGTGCCCTGGACGATTTGGTTCGCGCCGGAAAGATCCTGCATTGGGGCACTTCGGAGTGGACCGGCGACCAATTGCGCCGCGCCAAAGAAATCTCCTCACGCACCGGTGGATATGGCCCCTCGGTCGAACAGCCCCAATACCACCTGCTTTGCCGGTCCAAGGTCGAGACCGATGTCGCCCCCACTGCCGTCGAACTGGGCCTTGGCTTGGTGACTTGGAGCCCGCTGGCGTCTGGGCTTCTGACCGGCAAGTACGACAACGGAATTCCTGAAGGGTCTCGACTGTCGCGCTTGGAGTGGCTGCGCGATTCCGTCTACCAGGAAGAGCGGATCGCCAAGGTGCGGAAATTCGGGGAACTCGCCAAAACCTGGGGAATTTCCCGTTCGCGGTTGGCCCTGGCGTGGGTTCGCGAGGGGGTAGGGATTTCCTCGGTGATCACGGGCGCAACCTCTTTGGAACAGCTCGACGAAAACCTCTCGTCGCTTTCCGTCAACTTGACTTCTGACCAAAAAGCGGCCCTGGAAAACCTGTTTCCTCAGTAAGGCTTTCTGTCAACTCAAACGCCTTGGATGCGATTCCCTCGCACAGGGGCGCTTGCGTGGCTACCTTTCGTCAAATGCCCGTGGACCATCCATTTGACTGGGAATATTTGCAATGGCACCTTGATCCGGTGGCCATCCATTTGGGGCCGATCGCGGTGCGGTGGTACGGCCTCATGTATGCGGTGGCGTTTGGGGTCGCCTACTGGCTGGTCATGGGCCGCCTCAAGCGCGAATCCTGGGAAGTCAATCGCGATCACATCGACCGCATCCTGACTTGGCTTGTCGTGGGAATCCTAATTGGTGGGCGTCTGGGGTACGTTTTCTTCTACGGATGGGGACATTTTAGCCAGCATCCCTTGGAAATCATCTTCCCGTTTGCTCCCGATCCCGAAGGCCACTGGCGCTTTACGGGAATTTCGGGGATGAGTTATCACGGGGGACTGGTCGGTTTTGCCATCGCCCATATCTGGTTTTCCCTGCGCGAACGGATCGCGCCGCTGCGCTTGGGGGATTTGATCGTCCCGGCCATTCCGCTGGGCTACATGTTCGGTCGGATCGGAAATTTTCTCAACGGCGAGCTTTGGGGCCGTGTGACCGATGTTCCCTGGGCCATGCGTTTTCCTGCCGACCCATCCGGCGACCCGTTGCGAGGAATCCCCCCCGTTCTCCGTCATCCCAGCCAGCTGTACGAGGCGTTTGGGGAAGGTTTTTTGCTGTGGGCCATCCTTTGGAGCCTGAAAAACACCAGATTTTTCAAAGGACGCATGTTTGCATTCTATGTTTTTGGCTACGGACTGATTCGGTTCGTGATCGAATACACCCGCGAACCAGACGCCCAACTTGGGTTTGTTCTTGGTTCCCTTTCCATGGGACAAGTGTTATGCTCAGTCATGATCTTATCGGGAACCATATTGATGTTCTTCCCCGCCCGTGAGGTGCCCTTACGGGCCTGAAAATGTCAAACCTCAACGAGCAACTCTATATCCGCGATCTTCACCGCCATCCGGTTTTGACGACCGAGGAGGAAAAGAGTTACATCCGTCGCCTCAAGGTGAATCCCGAGGATAAGGATGCTCAAGATCGCTTGATCACGGGCAACCTTCGCTTTGTGGTATCGGTCGCTCGTCGTTACCAAAACCGCGGTCTCTCGCTGTTGGAGCTGATCTCGGAAGGCAACATCGGCCTGTTCAAGGCCGCCCAGCGATTCGACGAAAGCAAGGAAGTCAAGTTCATCTCCTATGCGGTCTGGTGGATCCGTCAAGGCATCCAGAAAGCCCTGTTCGACCAAGTGGGAACCGTCCGCATCCCGCCCAACAAGCTGGCTCTGGCGCATCGTTTCAAACGAGCGTTGGCCAAAAGCGGTGGCGACTACGCCCGAACCATCGAGAGTCCCGAGTTCAAGGATTACGCCGAAGAAATCCCTGAACTTTTGGAAAAGATGGAAGAAATTTCGCTGAATTCGCCCATCGGCGGCTCGGACGATGGCGAGAACACGACAACCCTTCTCGACATGTTGGGCACCGACGGCGAGCAGGAAATCGAATCCGAAATGGCCGAGCTCAAAAAGATGCTCGACAAGGTGCTGGACGGACTTTTGACCGAGCGGGAAGCCAAGGTTCTGCGCATGTATTATGGCATCAACTACAGCAAAGAATTCACCTTCGACGAGATCGGACGAGAACTTCGCCTCACCCGCGAACGGGTCCGCCAGATCAAGAACAAAAGCCTCAACAAACTCCTGAAAAACAAGAACTCGAGCGAGATTTTGTTCCCATTCCTTTCTGGAGGGCCCCAGGACTGAAAAGCCAGAACTGGAAGTACAAGCGAATCCTAAAACTCGCACTCGGCATCGCCACGGTGGTTGTGGTGGCCGCCTTTGCTTGGTCTCGCGCTTCCAGTGGTGCTTTGCATCCTTCCCAGGTTCCTTTGGGATTCGTGGGCGATACCGTGCTGTTCAAGGGAAGATCCGTTGAATTGCCTGGTAAATTGTCCCAAGGGTCCGAAGCCGACCGAACCCTTTTGGTGCGCGCCATCGAAAGCCAGAAAAACGGCGAATCCGATCGGGCCATCGAGATGGCCGAAGAGGTTCTCCGTCGCTGCCCAAGCCTACCCGAAGCATGGTATTACGCAGCGGCTTGGCACCAGGACAAACGGACATCCCTGGATTCGGCCAAGGCGGATAGTCTGATCGCCAAGGGGCTAGCCAAAGACCCGGGACACCCCTGGCTATTGCTCTTGCAAGCGCGTCGAGAAGCCCAACAAGGGAAGGCCAAAGAAGCGCGGGAAACCCTGACCAAAGCCCTGGATTTCGCCCCCACCTTCCGAATTGCCATGGAAGAGTTGGCGGGCCTCGAATTGCGATCCGGAGATCCACTGCGGGCCCAGCGACTGGTCCAACTTTCCCTTTCCCTTGCCCCCCGAAACGAAGCCCGTTACGATCTTCTGGCCGAAATCTTGTTCGCGCGCGAGCGCGACGATTCGGCCCGCGAAGCCGTCAAAATTGGCCTGGAAGCGAATCCAACCGAGCCCCGCTACCTCTGGATTCGCGGCCTTTTGGCCGAGTCCCACGGCGACACCACCTCGGCCCGACGGGATTACGAATCGGCCCTTTCCAAAGGACACCTTCCCCAGGCCGAAGAGGCGCTTCGCACCCTGGGCCTCAAACCCATCCAAGGCCGCAGTCGCATGGGCTCTTCCTTCGGCGGTCAAAATCCCATCCAAACTGGATTCGCGGTCGAATTGCTCACACCCTTGGTGCGCACCTACCCGCGCACCGCTCCCCTCCTCTACGCCCTTGGTCGGGCGCTTCAGGAGCAAGGTTACCTCGCCCAGGCCGACGAATCCTACCGCAAAGCGTTGGCCATCGATTCGACCGTGCCGGGCTTGGTGGAGTGGTCGCGCGAAAACCACCGGCAACTGGATCTCAAGGCCAAGGTTTTCGCCAAGGCGCGGATGGATTCCAGCAAAGCCAGCGGAGTGGAAGACACCCGTTGGTACGACTTGGGTCACTATCGCTTTGCATGGGGAATTTCCCGGGACCAATTCATCGGACAGTTTCCCGCTGGCCGGTTTGAAAAATCCACTCCGGCCACCCTCCAAGAACGGCGGTCCATGTGGGGAATCGAACACATTCACATCCTCAATTTCGATTCTTCCGGACTGTGGTCGGTCCATGTCATTTTACAAGATGCCGGTAAGGCCAGTGTGGATCTTTTGGAAGAAGGAATTCGCCTAAATGCCCTCCAAGCGGGTTCGGGCACCTTCAATGAATCGAAGTACTGCGCCTCTTGGGGGCAAGTGGAATCGGTTTGGTGGGAAACCGCCGATACTTACGAATTCATGGCGATCCGTCCCGCCAAATCCCATTTTCTGGGATTGATCCGTCTTCGCAAAGATCGCGTCCCCGACGGAGGCATTTGCGGTCTGGTTCCCATGGCCTTGGACTCGACGCAAAAATGAGTGGGTCGCGCTACCAAGGAGTCGATGCCACCCGTGGGCTCGCGATGGTTTTAATGACCACGACTCACGCCCAGCGGGTCTTGCATCCGGATCGGTCGCCTGAATTCGCCCAATGGCTGATGCGGATCGAACCGATCATACCCACCCTCTTCTTTTTAGTGGCTGGTTGGGGTTTGGCGAGAAGCCGATACAGGGCAGGGAACACCCCGGGATGGTCCTGGCACGCCCATCACCTGCAACGGTCGCTTGGACTCTGGTTGCTTTCGGCCCTCATGTTCTTTGTCTACGCCGGACCCCAGTGGCCAGAAATCCTCACCTCGACCGGCGTCCTGCAATGTTTGGCCATTTCCATTCTGGTGGGGTCCCTGCTGGGGAATGCGTGGTTGGCCGCCCTCGGAGCCACCGCGCTATTTGCCACTTATGTCTGGCTCCATTCCAAAGGGATTCTGATCGATGGCATCAATCAGGGGAGCTTTCCCATCTTTCCGTTCTTGCCCATCTTCTTAGCCGCCCAAGCGATCGAACGCCCCATGCGGGTGCGCTCCTGGTTCCAGCCTGCCATCGCCACCGCGGGGGCCATCCTGGTCCTGGTCCTTTCCGCCAACGTTGGTTTCCGCAATTTGTGGGGCCCTTGGGGGGTGTCCAATACCTATCAGGAGTACCTGCGCACCCAGCATTTCGGGCAAAATGGATTGTCCTTGGCTCGCGACCTCTGGAGGGGAGTTCCCTCCCAAACCTACTTGGTCGGGTTCTGGTCCACCCTTCCCCGCCTGGTCCCCGCAATGGTCGCCCTCAGTGGGCTCGCCGCCCTCTTTCTTTGCGCTGTCGCAGACAGGTTCCCCGATCGCCTGCGGCCCCTAGCCCTGTTGGGCCGACATGCTCTCCCCTACTATGTGGGTCATTTGATCGTTCTGGGCGGCCTCGGCTTCCTACTCCCCCATTCTCTTTGCAGCCTTTCCTGGAGTTGGCTTTTGGCCACCGTCGCTTTGGCTGGCTCGGGAGTCGGGATCTTTGCTTGGCGTGAACGCTTTCGGAGGTAGACCATGAATCAGACCTACACCCTGCAACAGGATTTGACCGAAGATCAGCTCCAATCGTGGCTTCTGCTTCCCGAGATCGCCGTAGATACAGAATTGCATGGACTTCGTTTGGGACGTGACCAAGTCCTTTTGGTCCAAGTCGGTGATCATTTGGGGAATGTCGCCCTGGTCCGGACTTCGGGTCGAAGTGATTGCCCGCCACGACTCAAGCTCCTTCTGGAGTCGCCGAAGGTAATCAAGCTCTTCCACTTCGCGATTTCCGACTTGGCTTTCCTGCGCGCCAGCTTGGGCGTGCAGGTGGCGCCATTTTTTTGCACTCGCACGGCAAGCCGCCTGGTGCGAACCTACACCCAATCCCATGGTTTGAAGGATTTGGTCCGCGAATTTTTGGGCGTCGAGTTGGACAAACAACAACAGCAGACCGACTGGTCGCGCGAGGACCTGTCCCCCGAGCAATTGAAGTACGCCGCCAACGATGTGATCCACCTGATCGCAATCTACAGAGCCCTGATCCGCATGCTGGACGCCCGCCCAACTCTTCCCGGCGGAATCAACGCCCGGGACCTCGCCAACCGCGCCATGGAAGCCCTGCAAATCCATGTCGAGCTGAACCTTGCCGGTTATGGATCCGGCTCGGATGGCTGGCGCATCGACTTGTTCGAACACGTTTGAAACCTAGCGGCACCTCCCCGGGGGAGCCGCTGCGTTTCTAGACGAGGGTCGTCTTGGCGTCCATGACCCACACCGCCGAAGTGACGATGCGGGGGTACCAAAACGCACCGATGACGGTTCGCTTTTCGGAGTCGATCTGGTCGGAGATGGTGCTTTTGGCCGCCGAAACCTGGGTCCAATGCAAGAGCTCGCGCAAGATCCAAGGGTGGTCTTTTCCCACGTCGATCCCGCAAAGTTCTTCCATGACATGAATGCACAGGACAGATTTTGACGGCCAAGTGTTGGTCGAGGTGCTGCTCAGCCGAAGCCCGTCGGTTTGGGCATCCACGCAATTGCCTTTGACCAGGCACGTCCGCACATGGTTTTCCAGAAGTTCGTTCCAGACCGGATCGGCCTTCAAAGCCGGTTTCAGACCAAGGTACAGGGGGACGGCGAAGGGCTCGATGGCGGCAATGACCTTGGTGGTCCCCGAAGCATAGAGGTTGGCCTTCAGGTAGCCTCCTTCCTTGTCGTAAAATCGACCCAAGGAGGATCGCGTCTTGTCGGCCATCGATTGGGCCCGGGCCGCGTCTTGGGCCTGTCCCGCAAAGCGGAAGAATTCGGCCAACAGCAAGGCGCTGCAGAAGGTTTTGGTGGCGATGTAGAGATTGCCATTGGTGTCCACCAAGGCGTGATCCAGACAATCGTAGGTGGTGATTTCCCGGCCGGTGCCGCAGCGGACGCTTTCGCCGCGCAACAATCCGTTTCGAAGTGCCGGATCGTGGTGGTCGCGTTGTTCCAAACTTTCCAATAGCTCACGAGCGATTCCCAGACGCTTGGCCGCCCAGGCGCTATCCTGGGCCGAAAGGGCATAGGCGACCAGGCAGTAGATCCCGTTCAGCAATTCCTCTGTGGTCATGAACCCGTAGTTCTTGGAATCGGCCATTTCATAGCCGCTTTCTCCAGCAGGACTGAAGGTGGAGAAATTTCCCATGTCGTGGGTAAAGGACAATCCTCCCGGCCAAACCACTCCCGGCTCGTCGGCGAACCGGACCTGGTCGCGGTAGGTGTAGCGATCGAGAAACTGTTCCAAAATATTGCGCACGACCCAAGGGTTGCGACCCAGTTCCCAGGGAAGGTGATCGGCGGCAAGGTCCATCGTGTTTCGCCAGAGGTACTGGCCCTCTCCGACATTGTAGAGGATTTTCCCGTCGGCCTGGATCACCTGGGTGTTGGCATCGTAGGCGCGCACCGACTGGCCGAACAGTTCGAACTTTTCCCGGGGCAATCCCCGCGAGGCCACTTCGGCATCCAATGCGGCACAATCGGATCGAACCTGGTCGGAATTTGTCAACAGGTAATGACAGGCTTCCCGGACATTCTTGAAAGGTCTGGTGTAGAGGTATTGGCCCTCGATCCCTTGGGTGACGGTGCCTTCGCGGTAGAAGCCAAAGGCTGCCGTCAGGGTGCGCGTTTCGCCCGCCGGGATGCGAAACCCGATGCCGCCTTCCTGGCCGCCGTTGTGGACCACTTCCAAGCCGTTTTCCACATGCTCGGCGATGTTGTTGTCGCGAATCGTGAAGACTTGGTCGGCGACAGGCAATGCCGCCAAGGCCCACTGGGACGATAGTCCGACCCCACAAAGCTTTCCCGGAGACGAATGGTCCAAAACCGAAATGCGTCCGCGCCCCAAAAACCCTAAGCCCAAAAAGCCGGTGGCGTCGAGCTTGGAACCCGAATTGTCGACCACCAATTCCAGAAGGACCGCTGGACAGATGGCATAGGAGGACGATTCGACCTTCTCTGGATCGGGAAGCCTGGGGTGAGGTGTCAAGACGCGCAGACGGAAATTGTCCAAGACGAATTCATCGACGCAGGGAGTCAGGGTGCGGGTCACTTCGTCGGGGCCAGCGACGCTCCAACGCTGCTTCCAGGATTTGGGCGGGGCTCCTCCGAAAAACGTGGCCGAAGTTTGGATCAACTCGTTGTCGTGGAGGGCGATTCCCGAAGCGAACGGCATGGCCCGGGTTCGGCCTTCGCCGTGGCTCACCGCGACAATCAGGTCGGCGGTTTCTTCAACCCCCGGGCTTTCCAGATCCACGCTGATCCCGCGCCCGGTCAACCCGAACGTCAAGCTGGCGAAGGCGCCCACCGGGGCGTGATGGGTCATGAAAAAAGGTGTGGAGGTTTGTTTCGTCATCGTCATCTTTCCTGCGCTTTGGCGCTTTGGCTTTGAAGCCTTTCAAGAACCAGTGGTGGGTCGATCCAGGGCATCCCTGTTCGCAACCGGGATCGCCTGATCCAGATCGACAGGATTTGTCTTATTTGGCTGGATCGAGTTTGGTCCAACGCTTTCGAGTCAGGTGAGCGGCCATCTTGGGGTGGCGCTCGCGAGTGAACAAGCCCTTGTAGTTGAACATGGGGCGGTTGAAGTGCTGCCCCACCGTGAAATCGGCGAAGTTCCAGACATGGGTCCCGACCACGAACGGCAAGGCGTCGCAGGTCGCATAAACCTCTTCGACCAGTTCTGCCTGGTATTCTTCGCTCCACTGGAGGGCGTTCACGCTGTGCATCCCGGCGATGCAATCGGCACCAAATTCCGTCAACATCACGGGCTTGCGGTATTTGTCGTGAAAATCGACCAATAGCTTCGTCAGCCTTGGCTTGATTTCTTCGGGCCTTCCGCAGGCCTCGTACCAGGCCGGATAGGCGTTGATGCATAGGATGTCGAAACTATCCGCCTCCAACTCCTGCTCGGCCTTGCTGTTGATCACGAAGGTGATGGGGCGATGGGAGTCGAAGGCCTTGGCCTTGGCGATCCGATCGCGGAAATAACCCACGCCCTCGGGGATGTAGGTCTCGCACTCGTTGCCCAAACTCCAAAGGATGACCGAAGGGTGATTCCAATCTCGCTCCATCAACCGCCGGACATGCAGGTCGTGGTTTTGGGCAAGGGCGGATTTTTCGACAGGATCGGTCATGGCGCGCATGGACAGGGTGTTGGCCGCCGACTCGTCGATCACCAAAAATCCCTGCCGATCGGCCATCTGCAGCGATTCTTCGCAATAGGGGTAATGGCTGGTGCGGAAGGAATTGGCTCCCATCCACTTCATCAGACCGTAATCCTTGGCCAGCCAGGGAAGACTCAAGCCCCGTCCCGATCCCGGCGAGTCCTCGTGGCGTCCAAACCCTTTGAGAAAGAGGGGCTTTCCGTTGAGCAACAGTTGGTCGCCAGAAACCTCGATCGTGCGAAATCCGAAGTCGACCGCGTATTCATCATACACCCCGGTTGCGTCGGAGAGCTCGAACACGAGGCGGTACAACCGGGGGTTTTGGGGAGACCAAGGGAGAATCCCCGAAAGACTTTTATCAAACGACAGGTTTTGTCCATCACAGGAAGCGATCCACTCGATCCCAAGCTCGGGAATCGATGCCTTGCAACGCGTGGCCTGTCCGGTCCATCGGGCGTCGACGCGAACGGTGGCAACGTCCTGATCCAGACTCAGGGTCGTGATGCGGCAACTTTCGAGTTTGATCGGCCCGGTGGTGTAGAGCGTCACCGAACGATGGATTCCCATGAAGGGGAAGAAATCGTAGTGGACGTCGGGGTGGTTGGACGGGCGCCAAGAGGCCACGCCACCCAGTCCAGGATTCAATCCACCTTGGGGAATGGTGGTCGCGCAAAGGTGGTTGTCCAAGCGGACAGCCAACTTGTTCTCGGCTCCGTAGTGCAACAGGCCACCGACCTCGAACTCGAAGGGCAACATGCCGTCGTCATCCGAGCCCACCAACGTACCGTTCACCCACACGTCGCAATTTTTCGTCACCGACCCAAAGCGCAAAAAGACCCGTTGCCCTTTCCAGGCGGACGGGACGACAAAGGTCTGGAAATACCAGGCCCAATCCATGGAAGCGTAATCCTGGCGCCGGGTGGCCCCTTCATTCAACGATCCGGGAACGGCGGTCTCGAACACCTCAGGTGCCCCCAGGTCGGCCCAATTCCCCACCACACCCAAGTGGCCAGGATCAAAGGTCGCCTTCCAAATTCCATCAAGAGATAGCAGTTGGCGAGAATCATTTTGGACAGGATACAGCACGGTTCCTCCGCAAGTCTTGGCGTATGGGCCTGTAATGCTAATTGCTGGAGGGGCGCACCGGGGAGAAGGAAGTGTCTTGAAGCCGGGATCGAAGGTGGCAAAAGCCACCCGACGCCCCTCGATTCACTCCAAGGCGACGCGAGGGCTTACGGACCGGCAGTCAAAGTTGTCTTTGCTGCTGGATGCGTACTGTCGGCCATCGGATACGATCACACGGATGAACTGCACCTTCGAATAGGACTCGTTCGAGTTCATGAGGCTCGTCGAGGACGTGACCCGAGCCGTATTGGGGGATCCGTCCAAGTAGAATACTTTCCCTTGGTTGAGCGAAGCCGAAAGGGTTTTGGTCGAAAAATCCCTTAAATATTCCGACCGACCGATATATTTCCCCGCACTGTCGTAATACCAGAGCCAAGCGCAATAGGTGAGAGTATCGCTGGTGGTAAACTGGACCGAAATCGTATCCCCGGATCGAGCCGCTTTCCTCACGGCCGGTCGGTGAAGCATCGGGAAGTAGGCTCCGGTAATCGGACCATGGTAATCCTCGTTGTACAGGTATTGGTACCCCTGACTACTGGTTTGGCCGGGCAACGGGAAGGTGACCATGGTATCTACCCCTGACTGACCTTGCAATTGAACCAAATAGATGAATGTCCCCAAAGGCATCACGCTCCCATTGGGGGAATGATGGCGGGAGAAGTAGTACTGCCAACCAAAAGCGATGGTTTTGGCGGAATCATTCAACAGACTCGGGTCGTACAGGAGATTCCAATTCAAGCCCCCATTCGAGAAGGTAGCCCGGGCAATGTCCGAAGCCACCAAATTAGCGCCCTCATAGTGGACCGATGTTTCCAAGCTCATGGAGAACATGGTATCGTAATCGGGAGGGGTATTCTGGTATACCCACCCAATGCGAGTGAGGGTGATGTGCTTGGGGGGAGCCACGGAATCATCCCCAGAATCCATAAAACAACCACTTAGACACGTCGCCAACGCGATCCAAAACAAAAACTTCATCGGAATTCCTTCAGGCAGAATTGTCCACAACCGAGGACCCTTAGTTTAATTCCGGGAACGAGAAATGGTCAACTCTCCCTTCCGAGCCGACCCGAAACGTCAATTTTTGTCCAACACTTCTTCGTCGATCTCTTCGTCATCGGCTGCGGTCTTTTGGGTGCCTCCGGGGAATCGATCCATCGTTCTCAGTTGCGGGAAGAGCGCCGACCAACCCACCGACACGGCAAGGCTCGCGATGCCACCGACCAAGATAGCCGGAATCAACCCGAACCATCCCGCCGTCAAACCCGATTCAAATTCGCCCAGCTCGTTGGAGGCTCCAATGAACACCGAATTCACCGCGCTCACACGGCCACGGATGGCGTCCGGGGTTTCGGCTTGGACCAAAACGTGTCGCACATACACGCTGATCATGTCGCCGGTGCCCAACAACACCAGGCAGCCCAGGGCGAGAGGGAAGGTCGTCGAAAGACCAAAGCCGATCGTCGCGGCGCCAAACAAGGCGACCCCGCCGAACATCCACACTCCCACGTTCCGTTGGATGGGGTAGGATGCCAGGAACAACGAAGTGAGCACGGCACCGGCTGCCGGAGCGGCGCGCAGGAAACCCAGACCCGCCGAGCTGGAATGAAGCACATCGTGGGCGAAGGCGGGCAGCAAAGCCGTCGCGCCGCCGAACAAGACCGCGAACAGGTCCAAGGAGATCGCTCCCAGCACGATCTTCTTGGACAAAACGAACCGGATTCCATCCAAGGTTTGGCGCAGTCGATTGGAGCTTGGAGCCAAGGCGGGGCGAGGAAGAGGGCGGGCCCAAAACAAAAAGGCGATGGCAAAAAGATATAAGACAAATACTGTCAGATAAACGGTGTGAGCTCCCAGAAGATAGAGGAATCCCCCCAAGACCGGTCCCAAAATGACCGCAGCGTGAAAGGAACTGGAACTCAGCGCCATCGCGGGACCCAACTCGTCTTTCGGGACCAGGTTGGGAACCATGGCTTGGCTTGCGGGCATGGCGAAGGCCCGCGCCGACCCGACCAGACCTAAGGTCGCGAAGATCGGCCAGACCCCGATCCATTCCCCACAACTGATCCACCACAACAAGGCGGCGCTCAGGGCACTGAGGACCGCCGCAGAGGTCACAACCCGGCGACGATCCCATCGATCGGCCACCTGGCCCGAGGGCAAGATCAAAACCAAGAACGGAAGGAACAACGACAGTCCGACATACCCCAGATTGCGCACATCGTGGGTCTTTTCGTAAACCTGCCAACCCACGGCCACAGCCTGCATTTGGGCGGCAATCGCCGTCAGAAATCGCGCCACGATAAAGGTCGCAAAGTCCCGATGCCGCAAGGCTCTCCAACCATTTGGTCTCGTCATCCAAAATCCTCTTTCAAATTCAATCGCCTTTCCGCAATCTAGCTGGCCTTGGCAGACCGAACGGCTGTCAGTGGGATGTTCTACGTTTCGGTGAAATCAAGAATCAACCCAAAACGAGGCCTCGGCGATGACATCCGTTTCATTCACAGACTTGGAAGGAAAGGTCGCCCTCCTCACCGGAGGGACGGGAATCATTGGCAAATCCATGGCCCGGGCGCTGGCGACGGCCGGGGTCAAGGTCGCCATTGCCGGCCGCGACCACGCCAAGGCGGACTCCATTGCCGATGCGCTCGCAAACGAGACCGGAGGCACCGTCATCGGCCTGGGATTCGATGTGTTGGATCGGGCTTCCTTGGAAATGGCTCGAGAAGAAATCCACGCGCGGCTGGGATTGGTCGACCTGCTGGTCAACGCTGCCGGAGGCAACCGTCCAGCCGCCACGACCGGCGTCGAAACCATGGTCTCGACCGACCCAATGGATTTGGGTGCCTCTTTCTTCGGGTTGGATTCCGAAGCCTTTGACGGGGTCTTTCGTCTGAACTTTACCGGCACGCTGTTGCCGACCCAGGTCTTTGCCCAAGACATGGTGGGGCGCGGCGGAGTGGTCCTCAACATTTCCTCGATGAGCGCCGACCGTCCGTTGACAAAAGTTGGCGCCTATAGCGCCTCCAAAAGCGCGATCAACAACTTCACCCAGTGGTTGGCCGTCCATCTTGCCCCTCAAAACATTCGCGTGAACGCGTTGGCGCCTGGGTTTTTCCTGACCGAACAGAACCGCTTCATCCTGACCAACGAAACAACCGGCGAGTTATCGCCCCGAGCCCACAAAATTGTCGCGGGCACTCCCCTAGGACGCTTTGGCGAGGTCGAGGAGCTGCAAGGCGCCACCCTCTTCCTGCTTTCGGACCTCTCCAAATTCGTGACAGGAATTGTCTTGCCGGTCGATGGCGGCTTCAGCGCCTACAGCGGCGTCTAGGAATTTCGCATGGATTCCCAACCTTTCCTTACTTCGGCCCAAATCGAATCCAAAGTCAACGAAGGACTCGCGGGGCTCCCCTACGACGGGAAACGGGTTCTGGTGCTGGTCCCCGACCTGACACGGACCATGCCGCTTCCAAAACTTTTTCGGCTCGTGGTGGACGCCTTGCGCCCGCGGGTGAAACGGCTCGATTTTTTGGTGGCGCTGGGAACCCACACCGCCTTGGACGAAACCCTGATGGACCAGTTGTTCGGGTGTTCGCCAGGGGAGCGCGCCCGCGACTTCTCCGACATCGGCTTTCATAACCACGATTGGAAGAACCCGGATGCCTTGACGCTTTTGGGGACCATTGGGGGAAGCGAAATTTCTCACCTCACCCAAGGCATGCTCGAAATGGACGTGCCGGTGTGGATCAATCGACGGGTTTTGGATTATGACGAGCTTTTCGTCTGTGGCCCCGTCTTTCCCCACGAAGTGGTCGGCATGTCCGGTGGGAACAAGTATTTCTTCCCCGGGATCGCGGGCCCCGACATCATCGACGTGACCCACTGGATCGGGGCATTGGTGACCAGTTTCTCCTTGATCGGGACCAAGGACACCCCGGTTCGCCGGGTGATCGACCGGGCCACCGACCTGATTCCTCGGTCACGACATGCCCTGTGCGCGGTGGTGGAGCCAGAGGGTGTTTCGGGGATTTTTATCGGCCCCGTCGAGGAAGCTTGGAATCAGGCCGCCGACCTCGCCCGCGAAACCCACATCACCTGGGTCGCCACGCCGTATCGCCAAATTCTGTCGATTTTACCCACCATGTATGACGAGATCTGGGTGGGCGCCAAGGGGATGTACAAGCTGGAACCCGTGGTCGCCGATGGCGGGGAGGTGATTCTTTACGCACCTCACATCCATCGCTTCAGCGAGGTCCACGGCCAAACGATCGCCCAAGTGGGTTACCACTGCCGCGACTACTTCACGAAGCAATGGGACAAATTCCGTCATCTTCCCTGGGGAACCCTGGCCCACTCCACCCACCTGCGCGGTGCGGGCACCTTTGACGCGATCACCGGCGTGGAGTCGTGCCGCATCCAGGTGACCTTGGCCACGTCCATTCCCAAAGTGGAGTGCGAGAAGTTGAATCTGGGATGGCGAGACTGGAAGGACATCGACATCGCTTCGTGGGAAGAAGAGGCGAAGAGGGATCCAAATTGCCTGGTGGTCCATCGCGCGGGGGAGCAGTTGTACCGGGTGAGGGCGGAGTGACTTCGTTGATTCACACGAGGGTCTGATTGGGAGCGTTTCAACCCGAGCGGGGCGCGCATTCTTCTTGGCTCGGAATGAATTCCTCGCAAGGTTCTTAACGATTGTGGGATTGGTATGCCTCCTAGGATCAGGCGACCGCTACGTGTTCACAAAGCAGGCGGGGCACCCACAGGGAGCCAGGGTTTTAACCCGAGCAAGCCTTTGTTGCTCGGAATGAATTCCTCGCAGGGTCCTTGAACAATTGTGGAATTGGCGCACCCTACTAAGATCCTGCGACCGCTACGTGTTCACAAAGCAGGCGGGGCACCCGCAGGGTGCCAGGGTTTTAACCCGAGCGTACTTTGGAGCCATGATCTTGTACGGAAGTCCCGGCACCAACGGTGCCCCGCCTGACTCGTAGAGCTGGAGCGGCCGCAGGGTCATTGAATATCAGTCGGTCAGTTCCCGAATCGAATCCTACCTTCCCAGCCACCATGAAGCCCTTTCTGCACGACGATTTCTTGCTGACGACAACGGCCTCGCAACGGCTCTTCCACGAGTTTGCCGAAAACCAGCCCATCCTCGATTACCACAACCACCTCCCGGCGGCGGAAGTGGCCGACGATGTCCGGTTCACGGATTTGGCGGTGCTCTGGTTAGGCGGCGACCACTACAAGTGGCGGCAAATGCGCACCAATGGGGTGAACGAGGCGTTGATCACAGGGCGCGTGCCCGACCGGGAAAGTTTTCGCGCCTGGGCGGCGACGGTTCCCAAGCTCTTGGGCAATCCCCTGTACCACTGGACCCACTTGGAACTCAAACGATATTTTGGAATCGACCAAATTCTGTCAAGCGAAACTGCCGATTCCATTTACGACCAAGTGAATGAAATGCTGGCGAGCGATGGATTTTCCTCGCAGCAATTGTTGGCGAGGATGAAGGTTCACGCCCTTTGCACGACCGACGATCCCGCCGACGATTTGTCCGCCCACCTGAGGCATCGCGGCGAAGTGATTTTGGCTCCCACCTTTCGGCCCGACAAGGTGTTGGCCTTTGATCACCCGGCTTGGCCCGAATCCATCCACAAACTCGGTGCTGCGGCGAAGATCGAAATCGTCAACCTACAGGACCTGAAAACGGCACTCGCCCGACGTCACCAATTCTTTCATGTTGCGGGATGCCGGATCACCGATCATGCGTTTCGGATTCCCCCTTGTCGGACAGCTTCGGATTCCGAGCTAAAATCCGCATTCACCGCTTGCTTGGAGAGAAAATCAATCTCGGCGGAATTGCTGGAAGCACTCCAGACGGAAATTGTCGCCGAGATTGGGCGGCTCAACGTCGAAAAAGGCTGGACGATGCAGCTGCACTTGGGCGTCCAGCGCAACCTGAATCAGCCGATGTTCGACCGGCTTGGCCCGGATGCGGGCTATGACGCGATCAGCGACGAACCTCTGGGCAGGCCACTCTCCGGTTTATTGGGCGTGCTAGCTCAGCGCGATTCCCTGTCCCAAGTCATCCTGTATTCCCTAAATCCATCCTCCCACGAAACTCTCGCCAGCATCCTGGGATGCTTCCAAGACGGCCTCACGGCGGGGAAGATCCAGTTGGGCAGTGCCTGGTGGTTCAACGACCACATCGACGGCATGGACCAGCAGATTCGCGTGCTTGCCAACTTGGGGCTCTTGTCGCGATTTGTCGGAATGCTCACCGACTCCCGCAGCTTCCTGTCCTTCCCACGCCACGAATACTTCCGACGGGTGCTTTGTGCCCGCCTAGGGAACTGGATGGAAGAAGGTTTGGTTCCGGGAGATTTCGGCTTGGTCGGGAACATGGTGAAGGACATTTGTTCCCGCAATGCCAAGGAGTATTTCCGGCTTCCAAAGCAAAGGTTGTAAAAGAAGAAAACCTTCGTTTTGCTGAAATAAGAGTAGAATGAAAGGGCTTGCCTCATCACCGCTCCAAGGACCTTACAAGATGACCGAGAATTTGTACCAACCTCCCCAATCCACCGAGAGTCCCGAACCTCGACCTGAGGTGCCCCAAAATATCGCCAAAAAAATCAAGACGGCTTGGGTGATGGGGATTGTATCAGGTACCGTGACCCTTTGCATCTCCCTCTCCTCGATGGCCTTTGGAAAGGTGATGGGAATGGATGGATGGTCGGTGATCGATGCCATCATCATTTTCGGTTTGGCCTACGGCATTTTCAAAAAGAGTCGCATCTGTGCGGCATCCATGGTGATCTATTTCATCGCCTCCAAGATCTACATGATTTTGGAAAACAAAACGGCCACCGGCGTCCCCTTGGCCATCGTCTGTCTGTACTTTTACATCCAAGGCGTCGTGGGGACTTTTGCCTATCACAAGTTGGGCAACGACACCTAGTCTGGAGACTTCCCTCCCCTCCAAAAATCCATCGTTGGCTAGGACGCGTTTGGAGCCGAACCAACCCTCGATCAGCTTTCTTGCGGTGGGGTGAGTCGGCAGCCTTCGTCCTGTTGGGAAATGCTTCAAAACCGATGTTTTCCTCGTTTTTTTCGCGGCCAATAGTAAAATTGCAACGAGCCTTCTCGGCGATTCGACGATCCATTGCAAGTGAGCTTTTTCGATGTCCAAAATGAACTCAGGTTTCTTATCCAACCTTACTGTGAATTTATCCCTCGAACAGGGCACATGGGGCAGAAGGAGGATCGATGGGATCGGGAAATTCGCAGAATGATTTGGTGGAAAGAACCCGCTTCATGGAATCGTTGTTGAACCTGACGCCGGGGATCCTCTACATCTACGATGTGGTCGAACGGAAAAATGTTTTTACCAACGAAGGCATTCAGGATATTCTCGGGTATTCCAGCGAAGAACTTCGAGGCATGGGCGATCAACTTCTCCCCCTGTTGGTGCATCCCGATGATATGACAAATTATGTCGACAACATTTATGCAAAATACGCGACGGTCGCGGATGGCGAAAAGATCCTAAACCAGTATCGGATGAAGAACAAAGGCGGCCAGTGGCGCTGGATCTCCAGCACGGAAATCATCTACCAGCGACAAGCGGATGGCTCTGCGAAACAGATGATTGGAATCGGATTGGACATCACCGAACAGAAAACCGCCCAACTGGCCCTCCAAGAAGTCGAAGAGCGAGTCAGACGAAGCATGGACCAGATGCTGGAAGGATGCCAGCTCATCGGCTTCGATTGGCGCTTCTTGTACCTCAATGAGGCCGCAGCCCATCAAGGGCGGATGCCCAAAGAGGCGTTTCTCGGACGAGCCATCCAAGAAGTTTTGCCCGGCATTGAGGACACGGAACTTTTTGTCGCGATGAAGCAGGTGATGGAATCGCGCAAACCCCAACACTTAGAAAATGAGTTCCGATATTCAGATGGAACTGCAGGCTGGTTTGAGCTTTCCATCCAACCGGTTGAAGAGGGAATTTTCCTTCTGTCGATCGATGTCACGGATCGCAAGAAAACCGAAGCGGCGCTGCGAGACTCCGAAGAAATTCTTTCGGAATTCGTCCGCCATTCTCCGATCTACGCTTTCATCAAAGAGGTCGAACCCACCGAAAGCAGGGTGGTCATCGCCAGCGACAATTATTCCGATATGATCGGCATTTCGGGAAGAGAAATGACCGGCAAGACGATGGGGGAGCTGTTTCCGCCGGAGTTTGCCGAAAAGATCACCGCCGATGATTGGAATGTCGCCTCTCGGAATGAAATTCTGCGCTTGGATGAGGAGTTGGGCGACAACAGTTACACGACCATCAAATTCCCCATTCACAAGGGGGATCGCATCTTGCTTGCGGGTTATACCATCGACATCACCGAACGCAAGCAAGCCGAAGCCAAATTGCAGGTCAGTAAGAATCTGCTCGCCCAAACCGAGCAAATCGGGCATGTCGGGGGTTGGGAAGTCGATCTCGAAACGCGTCGGCAAACTTGGACCGAAGAAGTGTACCGTATTCACGAAGTGGAACCGGACTTCGACCCAACCGTCGAGAAGGGGCTTTCCTTCTACACCGACGAATCTCGCCCGATCATCGAAAATGCCGTACAGAACGCCATTGAACACGGAAAAGCCTTCGATGTGGAATTGGAAATCGTCACAGCAAAAGGCAACCGCAAGTTTGTCCACGCGATCGGAAACGCCGATCCGATCCAGCGTAAGGTCCGTGGATTCTTCCAGGACATCACCTCGCGCAAGGCGACGGAAGAGGTCCTTCGGCGCCTCAACCGCGAGCTCCAGGCCATCAGCGATTGCAACCAGGTTTTGATGAGGGTCACCGACGAACAGGCTTTGCTTCAGGAAATTTGCCGCATCGTCTGCGAGGTCGCGGGTTACGCCATGGCTTGGGTTGGTTACGCTGTGGACGACGAGACGAAATCTGTCAAACCGATGGCTTGGGCAGGACGCGAAGAAGGGTATTTGGCCACCGCCAACATTTCGTGGGCCGACACCGAGCGCGGAAGGGGCCCCACTGGGCGTGCCTTGCGCACGGGAATGCCTACCTACAGTTCAAACCTCGAGACCGACCCCCATGTCGCTCCTTGGAAAACCGCTGGTCTGCAACGCGGATACCATTCCATCCTCTCGCTTCCTTTGAAGGACGATGCTCATCAATCCTTCGGGATCCTGACCATCTACGCCAACCATGTGGATGCCTTCACCCAGGAAGAAATCGATCTTCTGGAAAAACTCGCGGGGGATTTGGCCTTTGGAATCCGCACCCTTCGAGCCCGGCGGGAACGGAATTTGGTCACCAAGGAACTGCGCGAAACCAAGGCGATCTTGCAGGCCGCTTTGGACCAGAGTCCAGCGGGGATAGCCATCGCCGACGCGCCTTCGGGCTTGTTGCGCTATGTCAACGATGCGGGCTTGCTGATCCGCGGAGGAGACCGAAAGTCCATCGTCGAGGGCGTGGGAATCCAACAGTACGTGGCCAGTTGGCAACTTCTCGACGTGGATGGACGAACGCTTGGGATGGACGAGGTCCCCTTGGCCCGTGCTGTTCAATTCGGCGAGGCCAGTAGCCGGGAATTCATCGTTCGCCGCAACGACAACGACGACCGCGTGGTGTTGGCACGAGCCGCTCCCATTTTTGATGAGCAGGGCGCCACGATGGCAGCCATTGTGGTGTTCATGGACATCACCGAAAAGAAGCTCTCCCAAAGAGCGGTGGAGGAAAGCGAAGAGCGCTTGCGCTTTGCCATGGAAACCAGCCACATCGGGGCATGGGATCTCGACACATTGGACCACACCGCCTTTCGATCCCTTGAGCACGACCGAATTTTTGGGTATCCCGAGCTTCTTCCGAGCTGGACTTTTGAAATGTTCATGGAACACGTCCATCCCGAGGATCGGGAAAGGGTGGGCTCCCAGTTCCAGCAAGCCATTGAAACAAAGGGCGATTGGAATTTCCAGTGCCGCATCCGTCGCCTCGACGGCGAGGTCCGCTGGATCTGGGCTGCCGGACGCCACAGTCCCGCGGCCGACAAAAGTTTGACTCGACTTGCTGGAATTGTACAAGACATCACTGAACAGAAATTGGCACAGGTCGAACTCGAACAACACCGCAGCCATTTGCAGGAACTCGTTCAGGAACGCACCAAGGAACTGGAGGCGGCCATTCATGAGTTGGAATCGTTCAGTTATTCCGTCTCGCACGATCTGCGAAGTCCGCTGCGACATCTCAATGGATTTGTGCGATTGTTGAAAACCGACTTTTCTCCATCCCTGTCTGAAGAGGCCAAACGCTATCTGGATGTGATTGCGGCTTCCGCGACCCACATGGGGAATTTGATCGACGTTCTGCTGCGATTCGCCCACACCAGCCGTCAAGACATGCGCAAGCTCCGTGTCGATCTCAACCAAGTGGTTCAGGAGGCACGCAAGGTGGTGAGCCAAGGAGTGCTCGAACGAAGGATCGATTGGGAAGTGGAAGACCTCCCCGGCGTCATCGGAGACTTCAATCTGCTTGGCTTGGCATGGGTCAATTTGCTGGAAAACGCGGTAAAGTACACGGGAAAACAACAGCAAGCTCAAATCAAAATTCGGTGCAAGGATTTAGGCAACGAGTTTTTGTTTTCGGTCCAGGACAATGGCGTGGGCTTCGACATGGCCTATGCCGACAATCTTTTCGGGGTCTTCCAAAGGTTGCACCGGAACGAAGAGTTCGAGGGCATGGGAATCGGTTTGGCCACCGTGCAGCGCATCATCGTCCGTCACGACGGCCGCATATGGGCCGACTCCGCCGTCGGCAGCGGTGCGACGTTTTTCTTCACCTTGCCCAAGCGGGAGTGGCACGAGAAGGACATCCCTGCTACGGCGTCACCTTAACCAGTGGCTGAATTTTCCTGATCCCCTTGCCTTGACAATGCGGGGGCGTGTTCGCACTGGGTAACTCGATTGCCAGTCCAGGCTCAACACTACGGCGGCAGGCGTCACAAATTGTTTCGTGGCGCTCAATCGCCCGGTTTCGTCCTAAGCATGGCATTCTTCGCGGCCATCGGAATCGCGCACCGCCACGGTGCGTGGGCCGGAAAGGACAAACGGCGGCCCACAGATCGGCTGAGGTGGGGGCCAACCGGCCTGACC